>NZ_JBFBJY010000018.1:0-131763 GCF_040702125.1 Kitasatospora sp. NPDC085895
CTTCGCCTGCGAGCTGGCCACCGCCAAGGGCCACGAGGTCGACCAGCCGCGCAACCTGGCGAAGTCGGTCACCGTCGAGTAGCCGGACCCGCTCCGCCCGGAGCCCCTGTGACGACCGTGCGTTGTCGCAGGGGCTCCGTGTCGAGCGCGAACGAGAACGGGGCGGGCAGGTCGAGAGGCTTGCCGAAGGGCACCCGGACGTGGGCGGTGTAGTCGCGATCGGCCGGGTCGGTGAACAAGGTGGCGCTTCCGTCGCTCCGGTCGATCAGCAGGTAGCAGGGGATGCCGGCAGCGGCGTAGCCGCGGCGTTTGGCCTCGCGGTCCTTGGCCGGGTTGCTGGAGGTGATCTCGAACACCAGCAGGACCTCTTCCGGCGATGCCCAGGAGTCGGTGTCCTCGAAGTGGCCGACGTGGCTGATCGTGCCGTCGGGGATGTAACGGCCATCGGGCACGATCAGGCCCTTGTTGCCGGCGAGGTCGAGCTCGATCGTCGAATTGCGGATGAACTGCCTGTTGAGCAGAGCGAAGGCCGACTCGTGGGATCCGCTCGGCGGTGGGGTCACGACGATCTCCCCTTCGATCAGCTCGGCCCTGAAGCCTGCTGGGGTGTCCAACTCCAAGAACGACTCGAGGACCTGCTCGTCCTCCGAGGACAGGGGTCGTTCGACAGCCGGCATGGCAACCATGGCCCTTCTCCCTCCTGACGATCGGCGCCGGGGCACACGGTAGGCGTACGGATCGGTACCGGAGGGGGCTCGAAGCGGTTCTCACTCGAAAGTGTGCCGTACAGTCCCCGGCAGCGGCCGGTGTCGGAGAAGGAGTCCACAGGTGATCATCGGGGTCGGGATCGACGTCGCGGAGATCGCGCGGTTCGGGGAGTCGCTGGAACGCACCCCGCACCTCGCGGACCGGCTCTTCACCGGGGCCGAGCTGACGCTGCCGTCCGGGGCGCGCCGCGGCACCGCCTCGCTCGCGGCGCGGTTCGCCGCCAAGGAGGCGCTGGCCAAGGCGCTGGGCGCGCCGCCCGGGCTGCGCTGGACGGACGCCGAGGTGCACACCGAGGACTCCGGCCGGCCGGTGCTGAAGGTCACCGGCACGGTCGCCGAGCGGGCCGCCGCCCTCGGCGTCCGGTCGTGGCACGTGTCGCTGAGCCACGACGCGGGCGTAGCGTCGGCGGTAGTGATCGCCGAGGGCTAGCGCGAGCGGCCCCGGGACGCCCCAACGCCACGGGAGGCCGCCGATGCGCCGCGCACACACCGTCGAACAGGTCCGGTCCGCCGAGGCCGACCTGATGGCCCGGCTGCCGGAGGGCACGCTGATGCAGCGCGCCGCCGCCGGCCTCGCCGCGACCTGCGCGCGGCTGCTCCCGCGGGTGTACGGCAGCCGGGTGCTGGTGCTGGCGGGCAGCGGGGACAACGGTGGTGACGCCCTGTACGCCGCGGCCCGGCTGGCCCGCCGCGGCGCCCGGGTGTCCGCGGTGCTGCTCTCGCCGGAGAAGGCGCACGCCGCCGGTCTCGCCGCGCTGCTCGCCGCCGGTGGCCGGGTGACGGCGGATCAGGGCGAGTTCGAGCGGGCCGACCTGGTGCTGGACGGCATCGTGGGGATCGGCGGCCGCGGCGGGCTGCGGCCCGAGGCGCAGCCGTACGCGGCGCTGCCGCGGCGCGGCCGGGTGGTCGCGGTGGACGTGCCGAGCGGCGTCGACCCGGACACCGGCGAGGTGCCCGGCACGGCCCTGCGGGCGGACGTGACGGTCTGCTTCGGCACCTACAAGCCCGGGCTGCTGATCGACCCCGGCGCGTCGTACGCGGGGGTGCTGCAGCTGGTCGGGATCGGCCTGGAGCTGCCCCCGGCGCCGGTCGCCGTGCTGCAGCACGCGGACGCGGCGGCGCTGCTGCCGCTGCCCGGCGCGGAGAGCGACAAGTACCGGCGCGGCGTGGTCGGCGTCGCGGCCGGCTCGGCGCGCTACCCGGGGGCGGCGGTGCTGGCCGTGGCCGGGGCGCTGCGCGGCGGCGCGGGCGCCGTCCGCTACGCGGGGACGGCCGCGGCCGAGGTGGTGCGGCGATTCCCGGAGGCGCTGGTGACCGCCGGCGGGCCCGCGGAGGCCGGCCGGGTGCAGGCCTGGGTGGTCGGCCCCGGCTCCGGCGAGGGCGTGCGGGAGCTGCTGCCCGAGGTGCTGGCGGCGGACGTGCCGGTGCTGGTCGACGCGGACGGGCTGACCGAGCTCGCCCGGCTCGGCCCGGACGCGCTGGCCGGCCGGTCCGCGCCCACCCTGCTCACCCCGCACACCGGGGAGGCGGCCCGGCTGCTGGCCGGCGCGGAGGGCGGTGCGCCGCCCGCCGCGGACGGCCTCGCGTCGGCCCGGCTGGCGACCGCGCGGCGGCTCGCCGCGGCCTACCGGGCGACGGTGCTGCTCAAGGGCTCCACCACGGTGGTCGCCGGGCCGGACGGCGCCGTCCGGGTGAATCCGACCGGCACTTCCTGGCTGGCCACGGCGGGCAGCGGCGACGTGCTGTCCGGTCTCGCGGGATCGCTCATGGCCGCCGGCCTCGGCCCGCTGGACGCCGGCGCCGTCGCCGCCCACCTGCACGGGCTGGCCGGCCGGACGGCCGCCGCGGGGGCCCCGGCCGCCGCGCTGGACGTCGCGGAGGCGCTGCCCGAGGCCTGGCGGACGGTGCGTTCGGCGGCCGCCGGGCGCTGACACCGGCCGCGCCGCCCGGGCGGCGGGAGGGTACCGTTCCGCGGAACCAAATGCTCCGTTTCATGCGTCTCCCACTGACGACCGCCGGGCCCGGCCGGGGTCGTGAGCCGGGCAGCGGCGCCGGTCTGGGAGACTGATAGGCGATGACAACTGCGAAGACGACCGGAACTCCCGCCCTCACCCACGGGGTCCGCGCCGAGGCGGCCATCGACCTGGCCGCCCTGCGGGAGAACCTCGCCGCGCTGGGGGCCCGCACCGATGCCGCGCTGATGGCCGTGGTCAAGGCGGACGCCTACGGCCACGGCGCGCTGCCGTGCGCCCGCGAGGCGGTCGCCGCGGGCGTGCGCTGGCTGGGCACCGCCACCCCCGAGGAGGCGCTCGCCCTGCGCGCCGCGGGCATCCGCCCCGAGCAGGCCCGCATCCTGTGCTGGCTGTGGACCCCGGGCGGCCCCTGGGCCCAGGCGCTGCGCTCGCACGTCGACGTCTCCGTCAGCGGCCGCTGGGCGCTCGACGAACTGCTCGCCGCCGTCCGCGAGACGGGCGTGCCCGGCCGCGTCCACCTCAAGGCCGACACCGGCCTCGGCCGCAACGGCTGCCAGCCGCACGACTGGCCCGAGCTGGTCGCCGCCGCCCTGCGCGCCCAGGCCGAGGGCCTGATCGAGGTCGTCGGCCTCTGGTCGCACTTCGCCGCCGCCGACGAGCCCGGCCACCCCTCCGTCCAGGTCCAGCTGGACGGCTTCGCCTCCGCCGTCGCGCACGCCGAGGCGCAGGGCGTGCGGCCCGAGGTCCGGCACCTGGCGAACTCGCCGGCCACCCTGCTGCTGCCGCAGTCGCACTACGACCTCGTCCGGCCCGGCCTCGCCATGTACGGCCTCTCCCCGGTGCCGGACATCGGCACCCCTGCCGACTTCGGGCTGCGCCCCGTGATGTCGCTCACGGCCCGGCTCGCCCTGGTCAAGACCGTCCCCGGCGGGCACGGGGTCAGCTACGGCCACCACTACACGACGCCCGGCGACACCACCCTCGGCCTCGTCCCGGTCGGCTACGCGGACGGCATCCCGCGGCACGCCTCCAACACCGGCCCCGTCCAGATCTCCGGCAAGTGGCACACCGTCGCGGGCCGGGTCGCGATGGACCAGTTCGTCGTCGACCTCGGCGGCGACACCCCGCCGGTCGGCGAAGAGGTCCTGCTCTTCGGCAGCGGCGAGCGAGGCGAGCCCACCGCCGAGGACTGGGGCCGCGCCTGCGGCACCCTCTCGTACGAGATCGTCACCCGGATCGGCTCCCGGGTGCCGCGCCGCTACGTGGGCGCGGGGGACGGGTCGGGCCTCTGATGGCGGAGGGCGCCGACGGGAATCCGGTCGCCGCGGTGGCCAAGGCCGCCGGGGCGGCCTCCGGCGGCGTGAGCAGGGCCGGCCTGATCGGCATATCGCTCGGCGTGGTCGCGGCCGGTGCCGCCGCCGGCGTCGCCGTCGAGCGCCTCACCGTCGGCCGCTCGATGCGCCGCCGCGCCCGCGAGGAGCTGGACGCCGCCGCCCCGTACGGCTCGCTGCGCGGCCGCCCGCGCACCGTCACCGCCCCCGACGGCACCGAGCTGTACGTCGAGCTCGACGGCACCGGCTGGGACGAGGCGGTGCCCGGACCGGCCGGGCGGCCCGAGCAGCCCGAGGACGAGGGCCAGCGCCGCCGCGCCTGGTTCACCCGGCGCCGCGGCACCGCCGGCGTCGACCGCACCGGACTGCCCGGCCTGCTCGGCGGCACCGGCGCCCTGGCCCGGGCCGGCCGGCCCGCCGAGGCGGCCCCCGCCGACACCCCGACACCGCTGACCGTCGTCTTCTGCCACGGCTACTGCCTCAACCAGGACAGCTGGCACTTCCAGCGCGCCGCGTTCCGCGAGGGCCTGCGGCTGGTCTTCTGGGACCAGCGCAGCCACGGCCGCTCCGAGCGCTCCCGCTCCTACCTGGCCGGCGAGCCCGCCTCCATCGACCAGCTCGGCGGCGACCTCAAGGCCGTCCTCGACGCCGTCGCCCCCGAGGGCCCGGTCGTGCTGGTCGGCCACTCCATGGGCGGCATGACCGTGATGGCCCTCGCCGACCAGCACCCGGAGCTGTTCCGCGAACGGGTCGCCGGGGTCGGCCTGGTCGGCACCCTGGCCGGCGACTGGAACTCCGTCACACTCGGCCTGCCCGCGGCCGGCGCCCGGCTGCTGCGCAAGCTCGCCCCCGCCACCGTCCGGCTGCTCGGCCGCCAGGTCGAACTCGTCGAGGCCACCCGCCGGATCGGCGCCGACGTCGCCGCGGTCTTCTACCGCCGCTTCTCCTTCGGCTCCAAGGACGTCGACCCGCAGGTCGTCCGGTTCGCCGAACAGCTCCTCGACGCCACCCCGATCGACGTGGTCGCCGAGTTCTACCCGGCCTTCGGCCTGCACGACAAGAAGGCCGCGCTGGCCGCCCTCGACGGCGTCCCCGTCCTCGTCCTGGCCGGGACGGAGGACCTGCTCACCCCGCCCGCGCACAGCGAGGAGATCGCCCGGGCACTGCCCGGCGCCGAGCTGGTCGTCCTCCCCGAGACCGGACACCTGCTGATGCTGGAACGGCCCGCCGAGGTCGACCGGTACCTGGCCGGGCTGCTGCGGCGCGCCGCCGGACACGCCGGCGTCCCCGCCCCGCCCGACCCGAGCCCCCACCCCTGACCGCGGCCCCGCCGCCACCCGGAAGGACACCGACATCCCCATGGGCAACCAGCTCACCCTCACCGTCGCCACCCCCGAGCGGATGGGCCGGCTCGGGAAGGGCCTCGCCGCGCTGCTGCGCCCCGGAGACCTGGTACTGCTGCACGGGGAGCTCGGCGCGGGCAAGACCACGCTCACCCGGGGCCTCGGCGAGGGCCTCGGCGTGCGCGGCGCGGTCACCTCGCCGACCTTCGTGATCGCCCGCGTCCACCCGCCGCTCGGCGGCGGCCCGGCCCTCGTCCACGTGGACGCCTACCGGCTCGGCGGCGGCCTGGACGAGATGGAGGACCTCGACCTGGACGTGTCCTTGCCCGAGTCGGTGGTCGTCGTCGAGTGGGGCGAGGGCAAGGTCGAGCAGCTCAGCGAGGACCGCCTGGAGGTCCGGATCCACCGGGCGATCGGCGGCGCCGCGGAGGAGGCCGACGACCTCGACCCGCGCCGGGTCACCGTGACCGGCCTCGGCGGCCGCTGGGACGGCGTCGACCTCGCCGTCCTCGACCGGGGCTGATCCCGCCGGCGCGCCCCGGCACCTCCCCGCCCGCGACACCCCGACACTTCCCGACACGGCGTCGGGAAGGTGTTGCGGGCCGGCCCGCCCTCGTGATGGGATGGGAACTGCGGTTAGGTCTGCCTAACTAGGGAGGCGCCCCGATGGCGAGCACCACCCCCGCTGCGGCACCCACGCCGCAGGACCGTCCCGACGACACCGCGGCCCGGCCCGGCGAGGTCCCGATGCGCGCCCTGCTGGCCTCCTGCGCGTCCGCGGCCGCCGTCTCCACCCCGCCCGCGCGCCCGCAGCCCGCGGCGCAGGACCACCCGGAGCCCACCGCGCCGCCGCGCGCGGCCTGACACCGCACCGCAGCCCGCGCGGGACGGCACCGGCCGGAGCCCCGGCCCGGGCGGCTGCTCCCCGACGGCGGCTGCTCGGCGAGGGCCGCTGCTCCGTGAGGGCTGCTACTCCGCGACGAAGACCCGGGTACCGGTCGGCGCGAAGTCCCACAGCACCTGCCCGTCCGCCCGGGACGAGCGGATCCCGCCGGTGCGCAGGCCCGCGTCCGGCGGCGCCGTCGAGCCGTCCACCGCCGAACCGAAGCCGAACACCACCCCGCCCTGCTCGGTGAACCGCACCACGTGCTCGATCTGCCGGTGGTCGGTGCCCTTCCCGGTCGCCGTCCGGCTGTACACGCTGTAGCTGCCCGGGGTGGGCTCCACCGAGCCCGGCGTCACCGCGAACGAGGCCTGCAGCTGCGGGTCCTTGCGCGGGTCGACCAGCCACACCCGGTGCTGCGAGACCGAGTACACCACCCGGTAGCCCGTCCCCGACGAGGCGGGCAGCGCCGGCATCGACGCGGTCGGGGCCGGCGCGGTCGGCGACGGGTCGGCGGTCGCGCCGGCCGCCGCCCGGGCCTCCTCGGCCCGCGACTGCGCCCCCTCCGCCTGGACGGCCAGGAGCGCCACCACCGCCACGGCCCCCGCCGTCAGCCCGGCGACCACCACACCCGGAACCGTCCTCACCACGCACGCTCCCACCGCTCGCTGCCCGTGTCCGCCCCATCGTGCCAGGTCCGCGCCCGCCCGATGGCGCGATCCGATGGTGTGTTCCCACCCCCGGACACCGCCGCAGCCGCCGCCACGGCCGTCCACCGCGCACCGCAGGGGCGACGGCCCCGGCCGACCCTCTAACCTTGATGCCGTGCTGCTGCTCGCGTTCGACACCGCAACCCCCGCCGTCACCGCCGCCGTCCACGACGGCACGGCCGTCCTCGCCGAGTCCTACGAGGTCGACGCCAGACGGCACGGCGAGCTGCTCCTGCCCACCATCGGCCACGTGCTGCGCACGGCCGGCGTCGACAAGCGCGAGCTCACCGCGATCGCGGTCGGCGTGGGCCCCGGCCCGTACACCGGCCTGCGGGTCGGCCTGGTCACCGCCGCCGCCCTCGGCCACGCGCTCGGCCTGCCCGTGCACGGCGTCTGCACCCTCGACGCGATCGCCCACCAGGCCCGCCGCGAGGGGCTGACCGGCCCGTTCACCGCAGCCACCGACGCCCGCCGCAAGGAGGTCTACTGGGCCGCCTACGACGAGGACGGCACCCGGACACAGGGCCCCGCCGTCGACCGTCCCGGCGACCTGACCCCGCCGCAGTGCTCGGTCGGCGCCGGCGCCCTGCTCTACCCCGACACCTTCCCCGGCGCGACCGGCCCCGAGCACGTCTCGGCCGGCGCCCTCGCCGACTTCGCCGCCACCGAACTCGCCGCCGGCCGCGACCTGCTGCCCAACGCCCCGCTCTACCTGCGCCGCCCCGACGCCCAGGTCCCGGCCGGGTACAAGGCGGTGCTCCCCGCATGACCCGCCGGCCCGCCGCGGAGAGGGGCGCCGGATGGACGTGATCCTCCGCCCGATGCGGTGGTGGGACATCGAACCGGTCATGGACCTCGAACTGCGGCTGTTCCCCGAGGACGCCTGGTCGCCCGCCATGTACTGGTCCGAACTGGCCGAGGCCCACCCCGGCGGCACCCGCCACTACACCGTCGCCACCACCGAGGACGACCGCATCGTCGGCTACGCCGGCCTGATGGCCGTCGGCACCGAGGGCGACGTCCAGACCATCGCCGTCGACGAGCGCCTGCAGGGCGCCGGCCTCGGCACCGCGCTGCTCACCGACCTCGTCGAGGAGTCCGCCCGCCGCGGCTGCGCCGAACTGCTGCTGGAGGTCCGGGTCGACAACCTGCGCGCCCAGCGGCTGTACGAGCGGTTCGGCTTCCAGCCGGTCGGCGTCCGCCGCGGCTACTACCAGCCCGCGAACGTCGACGCGCTCGTCATGCGCCTCGACCATCCCACGCACGATTCGAAGGACCCGAAGAATGGCTGACGAACCGCTCGTCCTCGGCATCGAGACCTCCTGCGACGAGACCGGCGTCGGCATCGTCCACGGCACCACCCTGCTCGCCGACGCGGTCGCCTCCAGCGTCAACGACCACGCCCGCTACGGCGGCGTCGTCCCCGAGATCGCCAGCCGCGCGCACCTGGAGGCGATGGTCCCGACCATCCAGCGGGCCCTCGACACCGCCGGGATCAAGGCCACCGACCTCGACGGTATCGCCGTCACCGCCGGCCCCGGCCTCGCCGGCGCCCTGCTCGTCGGCGTCTCCGCCGCCAAGGCCTACGCCTGGGCCCTCGACAAGCCGCTGTACGGCGTCAACCACCTCGCCTCGCACATCTGCGTGGACCAGCTGGAGCACGGCCGGCTGCCCGAGCCGACCATGGCGCTGCTGGTCTCCGGCGGCCACTCCTCGCTGCTGCTCTCCTCCGACATCACCAGCGACGTCCGCCCGCTCGGCGCCACCATCGACGACGCCGCCGGCGAGGCCTTCGACAAGGTCGCCCGGGTGCTCGGCCTCGGCTTCCCCGGCGGCCCGCACGTCGACCGCACCGCCCGCGACGGCGACGGGAAGGCCATCGCCTTCCCGCGCGGCCTCAGCGCCTCGAACGACCCCGCCTACGACTTCTCCTTCTCCGGTCTGAAGACCGCCGTCGCCCGCTGGGTCGAGGCCAAGCGCCGGGCCGGCGAGGAGGTCCCGGTCGCCGACGTCGCCGCGTCCTTCCAGGAGGCCGTCACCGACGTGCTCACCCGCAAGGCCGTCCGCGCCTGCAAGGACAACGGCGTCGACCACCTCATGATCGGCGGCGGCGTCGCCGCCAACTCCCGGCTGCGGGAGATGGCCCAGCAGCGCTGCGACCGGGCCGGCATCGTGCTCCGGGTGCCCCGCCCGGGCCTGTGCACCGACAACGGCGCCATGGTCGCCGCGCTCGGCTCCGAGATGGTCCGCCGGGGCCGCACCCCCTCCGCCTTCGACCTGTCCGCGGACTCCTCGCTGCCGGTCACCGAGGTGCACGTCCCGCACACCGAGTTCCACGCGCACGCGCACGAGTCGCTGCGGTGACCCGCGCCCTCATGTGGGAGGCCCGCGCCGCCGAGGGGCGGGCCGCCGAACTGGAGCGGTGGGTGCGCGAGGAGGTGCTGCCCGGCCTGCGCGCCGCCGCCCCCGAGCGCCTCGAACTGCTCACCGCCGAGGGCGACCGGGTGCTGCTCATCACCTGGTGGACGGGCGAGCCGGCGCACCTCCCCGATCCGCCGGACGGGTTGACCGCGCGACCCGTCCACCGCTGGTCGTTCACCCGTGCGCACGTCGAGTAGCGTGCCCTCCTGAGAGAACGCTGGACCCGGCGCGCACCGCCGCCGGGCCGGGTGGGGGGAGCGCACGTTGCCGAAGAGGTCCATGTCCTGTGCCGCGGGGGCGGCCGTCCTGCTGGTGGCGCTCACCGCCTGCGGCAGCGGCGCACGGCACCGGGGGGCCCAGGCGCCGCCCTCACGGCCCGCCTCCTCCGCACCCGGCACCACCGCCGCGGCCGCGCCCGCCGCCCGGGACCGGCCGGCCGCGTGGGCCAAGTGGGGCCTCAAGCCGCTGCCCGCGGCCCCGGCCGCCCCCGCCGACAAGCCGGTCAAACTGACCGCCACCGGGCCCGTCCCGGTCTTCAGCGAGGTGCGGACCACCGACAAGGTCGTCTTCATCACCATCGACGACGGCGCCGAGAAGGACCCGAAGTTCGTCGAGATGGCCACCGACCTCAAGGTGCCGTTCTCGATGTTCCTGACCCGGGACATCGTCCGCGGCGACTACGGCTACTTCAAGCCGCTGCAGGCCCTCGGCAACCGCATCCACAACCACTCCGTCGACCACCCCGCGATGAGCCGGCTCTCGCCCGAGCGGCAGAAGTCCGAGGTCTGCGAGGCCCAGACCGCGCTCACCGAGCAGTACGGCACCGCCCCGACGCTCTTCCGCCCGCCGTACGGCGACGGCGCGCACACCCCGTCGCTGGGCGCCGCCGTCCGCGCCTGCGGGCCGCGCGCCGTGGTGCTCTGGCGCGAGTCCATGCAGATCCACGACATGCAGTACCAGGCCGCCGACAAGAAGCTCCGCCCCGGCGACATCATCCTCGCCCACTTCCGCGGCCCCAAGGACCTCAAGGGCGAGACGATGACCACGATGTTCGGCGAACTGCTGGCCCGCATCCAGGAGCAGGGCTTCGCCGTCGGCCGCCTGGAGGACTACATCGCGGCCGGCTGACCCAGCATCATCAGCGGGCCGTCGTCCGTCCGGCTGAGGATCACCGTCACCTCGTGCGGGCCGCTCGGCTTCAACTGCCGGCGCAGCTCCTCCGGGGTGACGGCGATCCCGCGCTTCTTGATCACGACCGTGCCGGCGCCGCGCTCGCGCAGCAGCGCCTTCAGCCGCTTCACGTTGTACGGCTGCACCTCGCCGATCTCGTACGCGTGGGCGAAGGGGGTCGGCACCAGCTCGTCCGCCGTCACGTACGCGATCTGCGGGTCGACCAGCCGGCCGCCCACGCTGCGTGCCACGTCCGCCACCAGGCCGGCCCGGATCACCGCGCCGTCCGGCTCGTACAGGTAGCGGCCGACCGGGCCGGCCTCGGCCCGGTCGCCGGTGCCCGAGAGGCTGCCGCCGCCCGGCAGCACCGTCGCCCGGTACGGCGCCGCCGCCGCCGTGCCGAACCAGATCACCGCCTCCTTCACCTCGCCGTGGTCGGAGACCCACTCCGCCTCCGCGCCCTTGGGCACCAGCTCGTGCGGGATCCCCGGGGCGACCTTCAGCGCCCCGAACGGCGTCCGCCGCGCCGCCTCCAACGCCCAGGACAGCGGCGGCGAGTAGGCCTCCGGGTCGAAGACCCGCCCGCGCGCGGTGCGCCGCGCCGGATCGGTGAACACCGCGTCGAAGCCGTCGGTGTCCACCTCCGTGACGTCCGCGCAGCGCACCTCCACCAGCCCGGCGAGGCCGAGCGCCGCCGCGTTGGCCGCGGCCACCGCGCAGGTCAGCGGGTCCCGGTCCACCGCCAGCACCGACACCCCGGCCCGGGCCAGCGCGATCGCGTCACCGCCGATGCCGCAGCACAGGTCCGCCAGCCGCCGCACGCCCAGACCCGCGAACCGGGCCGCCCGCCACTCGGCGACGCTGCGCCGGGTCGCCTGCTCGACGCCGTTCGGGGTGAAGAACATGAGGTCGGCGTCCGCGCCGAACTTGGCCCGCGCACGCTGCCGCAGCCGCGCCTGTTCGAAGGCGGCCCGCACCAGCTCCGCCGGGTGGTCCCGGCGCAGCCGGGTGGCCAGCGCCAGCTCCCGGTCGGGGGTGAACTCCCGCAGTTCGGCGAGCAGCGCCCGTCCCTCGTCGGTCAGCAGTGCCCGGAACGATTCGATCTCCACCCGGCCATTCTCTCCCGGCTCTCGCCGGGTCTCCCCGGGTCCCGCCGGGTCCGGGGCGCGGCCGCCGCTCAGCGGCCGAGCACGGACAGCGCGCCGGAGACCAGCGCCGGTCCGACGACCACCAGGGCCACCGGTGCGATCCGGTACCCGCGGCGCACGCTCACCGCGACCGCGGTGAGCGGCACGGCCACCGCGGCGGCCAACACGCCGATGCACGCCGCCAACACGCCGATGCCGCTGCCCGGGGTGGCCAGCGCGAACAGCAGGACGATCAGGGCGTACACCGCTCCGGTGCCGAGCGCCGTCTCGACGGCGAGCAGCCAGGCGGTGTGCAGGAGGTCCCGGGTGACGGAGGGTCGGGTCGCGGTCATGCAGCCATCGTCCCGGCCGCGCCGGCGTCGCACATGAGTACGGCTACTCACCCGCACCCGGGGACACCGGGCGACTGGCGTTGGCACTCTGGTTGACTGAGTGCTAACGGCGGCCTATGGTCGTTCCTGGCACTCCCCCCGGGGGAGTGCCAACGCGACGGAGCGCGCCTGACCCCCGCGACGGCAGGCCTGCGGACATCGCCCTTCCCTGTTAGACAACCCCGTAATCTCCGAAGGGGAGCTCGGACGTGACCACCAGCAGCAAGGTTGCCATCAAGCCGCTCGAGGACCGCATCGTGGTCCAGCCGCTCGACGCCGAGACCACCACGGCCTCCGGCCTGGTTATCCCGGACACCGCCAAGGAGAAGCCCCAGGAGGGCGTCGTCCTGGCCGTCGGCCCGGGCCGCTTCGAGGACGGCCAGCGCCTGCCGCTCGACGTCGCCGTCGGTGACATCGTCCTGTACTCCAAGTACGGCGGCACCGAGGTCAAGTACCAGGGCGAGGAGTACCTCGTCCTCTCGGCCCGCGACGTTCTCGCCATCATCGAGAAGTAAGCCGTAACGGCCCGCCCCGGAACCGCGTCAGCACTGACCCGGGCCGGGGCGTGCTTGTTGGTCCATCCGTAAGACCCTGAGGAAACGGGAACATGGCGAAGATCCTGCAGTTCGACGAGGACGCCCGCCGCTCGCTGGAGCGCGGTGTCAACAAGCTGGCCGACACGGTCAAGGTGACCATCGGCCCCAAGGGCCGCAACGTCGTCATCGACAAGAAGTTCGGCGCCCCCACCATCACCAACGACGGTGTGACCATCGCCCGCGAGGTCGAGCTCGACGACCCGTACGAGAACCTCGGCGCGCAGCTGGTCAAGGAGGTCGCCACCAAGACCAACGACGTCGCGGGCGACGGCACCACCACCGCCACCGTGCTCGCCCAGGCCCTGGTCAACGAGGGCCTGCGCAACGTCGCCGCCGGCGCCGGCCCGGCCGCCCTGAAGAAGGGCATCGACAAGGCCGTCGCCGCCGTCTCCGAGCACCTGCTCTCGGTGGCCCGCGAGATCGAGGGCAAGGACGACGTCGCCGCCGTCGCGTCCCTCTCCGCCCAGGACACCCAGGTCGGCGAGCTCATCGCCGAGGCGATCGACAAGGTCGGCAAGGACGGTGTCATCACCGTCGAGGAGTCCAACACCTTCGGCGTCGAGCTCGAGTTCACCGAGGGCATGCAGTTCGACAAGGGCTACCTGTCGCCGTACTTCGTGACCGACGCGGAGCGCCAGGAGGCGGTCCTCGACGACCCGTACATCCTGATCAACCAGGGCAAGATCTCCTCCATCCAGGAGCTCCTGCCGCTGCTGGAGAAGATCCTGCAGGGCGGCTCCCGCCCGCTGCTGATCATCGCCGAGGACGTCGACGGCGAGGCGCTGTCCACCCTGGTGGTCAACAAGATCCGCGGCACCTTCAACGCGGTGGCCGTCAAGGCCCCCGGCTTCGGCGACCGCCGCAAGGCGATCCTCGGCGACATCGCCGTCCTCACCGGCGCGACCGTCATCTCCGAGGAGGTCGGCCTCAAGCTCGACCAGGCCGGCCTGGACGTGCTCGGCACCGCCCGCCGCATCACCGTCACCAAGGACGAGACGATCCTCGTCGACGGTGCCGGCGACTCCGAGGCCGTGGCCGGCCGCGTCGGCCAGATCAAGGCCGAGATCGCCTCCACCGACTCCGACTGGGACCGCGAGAAGCTGCAGGAGCGCCTGGCCAAGCTGGCCGGCGGCGTCTGCGTCATCAAGGTCGGCGCCGCCACCGAGGTGGAGCTGAAGGAGCGCAAGCACCGCCTCGAGGACGCCATCTCGGCGACCCGCGCCGCGGTCGAGGAGGGCATCGTCGCCGGTGGCGGCGCCTCCCTCGTGCACGCAGCCAAGGTCCTCGACGGCGGCCTCGGCCTGTCCGGCGACGAGGCCACCGGTGTCGCGGTCGTCCGCAAGGCGCTGGCCGAGCCGCTGCGCTGGATCGCCCAGAACGCCGGCCTGGAGGGCTACGTCATCACCTCCAAGGTCGCCGACCTGGAGACCGGCCACGGCTACAACGCCGCCACCGGCGAGTACGGCGACCTGGTGAAGGCCGGCGTCATCGACCCGGTCAAGGTCACCCGCTCGGCCCTGGAGAACGCCGCCTCCATCGCCTCCCTGCTCCTCACCACCGAGACCCTCGTGGTGGAGAAGAAGGAGGAGGAGGCCGACAACGGTCACGGCCACTCGCACGGCGGCCACGGCCACTCCCACTGACGCGAGTCGCTCCCCGGAGGCCCGGCTCCTCCCGCCCACCCGGCGGGAGGAGCCGGGCCTCCGGCGTTCCGCGGAACCGCGGGGAAGCTGCACCGGGAGGAACCGCCCGGGCCCGGAACCGGTTCACCGGGCGCTGGCGGGCGAGGGAACAGGGACGCGGGGAACTGCGCGAAACGGGAGGACCCTTGCCCGGACGTCCTCGCCGAGGGCCGTGGCACCGCACGGGAGGGCCGGCCACGGTGCCGCCCCTTCCGCCCCGCGCAGTTCCCCGCGCCCCTGCTGCGGTTGCCCGGGCGGGTTCGGACCGCGGCATCCGGTTCCGGCCGGGTCGAAGGGTGGCTTATAACTGAGCCATGATCGAGGCCCGCCACCTCCGAGTGCTCCGCGCTGTCGCCCGCACCGGTTCCTTCTCCGCCGCCGCGCGCGAGCTGGGCTGCACCCAGCCCGCCGTGAGCCAGCAGATGAAGGCCCTGGAGAAGTCGGTGGCCACCCCGCTGGTGGTCCGCTCCGGCAAGGGCATGCAGCTCAGCGAGGCCGGCGAGGTGCTGCTGAAGCACGCCTCCGGCATCCTGGCGGGCCTGTCGGCCGCGGAGGAGGAGGTCGCGGCGATCGCCGGCCTCCGCTCGGGCCGGGTGCGCCTGGTGTCCTTCCCGACGGCGAGCTCCACGCTGGTGCCGAAGGCGGTGGCCCAGCTCCGGGCGGCGCGCCCGGGCATGCGCGTGTCGCTGGTCGAGGCCGAGCCGCCGGAGTCCCCGGCGATGGTGCGGGCGGGGGAGTGCGAGGTGGCGCTGGCGTTCCGCTACCCGGACTCGCAGGGCGGTGCCGCGGTGGTGCCGTCCCCGCACGCCTCGGCCCGCGAGGCCAGGGCCGAGGCGGCGCTGGAGGCCGCGGCGTCCGCGGCCGCGACCGACTGGTCCGACCTGGTGGTGCAGCCGCTGCTGGACGACCCGATGGTGGTGCTGGTGCCGGCCGGGCACCGGCTCGCGGGCCGGGACGGCGTCCCGGTGGGGGTGGGCGAGCTGGCGGACGAGCAGTGGATCGCGGGCTGTCCGCAGTGCCGGGGCCACCTGGTGGAGCTGTGTGCGGGTGCCGGCTTCCAGCCCCGGATCGACTTCGCGACCGACGACTACCCCGCGGTGGTGGGCCTGGTGGCGGCCGGACTGGGGGTGGCGGTGCTGCCGGGCATGGCGCTGGACGCGGTGCGGCGCGACGGGGTGGCGGTGGTGCCGCTGGAGACGGCCGCGGGCGAGCCGGTGCGCCGGGAGGTGGTCGCGCTGACCCTGCCGGACCTGGCGGGGGTGCCCGCGGTGGGGCTGATGCTGGATCAGCTGGCGGCAGCGGCCGCCGCCCGCTGATCGGTCGGCGGCCGTCCGTCCTGGTCGCCGCTGAAACGTTTCTTCATGGCCGGTCCGGCCGGATCCCGCTGCGCCGAGCCCTGGCCGCGCGTCACTGCCGGACGTTCGCCGGCATCGCCAGCGGCACCTCGGCCAGCTGCCTGTTCCGCGAGCGGCCCAGCAGCTCCTCGCGCTCGTCCTCGGTCAGTCCGCCCCACACGCCGTACGGCTCCCGGACGGCCAGGGCGTGTGCCGCGCACTCGGCCCGCACGGGGCACCGCATGCAGACCTCCTTGGCACTGGCCTCGCGCGAGCTGCGCGCGGCCCCGCGCTCGCCCTCGGGGTGGAAGAAGAGAGAACTGTCGACGCCGCGGCAGGCGGCGGAGAGCTGCCAGTCCCAGAGGTCTGCGTTGGGGCCGGGGAGGCGGGAGAAATCTGCCATGGCTCATTCCCTTCAATGACTCAGGACTCGGGCTCGGATCGACGCGGTTGCAAAAAGGTCTCGGGGCCCGCCCGCTGCGGCGAGGCTGCTCGGGGCCGGTACGGACACCTGGAAATATGACTTACGGCTCCCAACAGGACAAGTCACCCACACACCGACACAACAGTCAATGACCGTATAGAAGCTATAAAAACGGACAAACAGGGCATGGTGGTGGTCAGGCTCCGCGTGGCAATCGGGTGGCAGTGCGCCGGCCGTCCCCGGGTGCGGGCCCGGACGCCGGGTGCGCGCCACGCGGACCGCGCGTCCGCTGCACGAATCTGCGGCGCGTGCACCGCGAGGCGCATGATCCGTGATGGGTCGGCCACGTACAGTGGTGGCGATGGCCCCGAAGGCCGTAACTCATTCGAGTGACGGTCGTTGGATGTACGGAGGCGGTTAGCAAGCGCTGGACGTCGGGAACGATCGCGGTGGCATCGGCGATCAGAACGGGGTCCGTCGCCAGTCGGCCGTGTCGGAGAGGTTTCGTACCAGCCAGGAGGCTCAACGTGACGCGGATCAGCTGCGGAGGACGGTCATGACATCCGTACTCGTCTGCGACGATTCCCCGCTCGCCCGGGAGGCGCTTCGCCGAGCGGTCGCGACCGTGCCCGGCGTCGACCGGGTGACCACTGCGACGAACGGTGAGGAGGTCCTCCGCCGCTGGGTGGCCGACCGCTCCGATCTCGTTCTGATGGACGTCCGGATGCCCGGCCTCGGCGGGGTGGAGACGGTCAGGCGGCTGCTGTCCGCCGACCCGGGCGCCCGCATCATCATGCTCACCGTCGCCGAGGACCTGGACGGCGTGGCGCTCGCGGTCGCCGCCGGCGCCCGCGGCTACCTGCACAAGGACGCCTCGCGCGCCGAACTGCGGGCCACCGTCACCCAGGCGCTCGCGGACCCGACGTGGCGGCTCGCGCCGCGCCGGCTGCGCAGCCCCGACATGGGGGCGGCGCCGACGCTGACGGCCCGTGAGATCCAGGTGCTGGAGGGCATGAGCCACGGCCGGAGCAACGCGGAGATCGGGCGCGAGCTGTTCCTCTCCGAGGACACGGTCAAGACGCACGCCCGGCGCCTGTTCAAGAAGCTCGGCGCGTCGGACCGCGCGCACGCCGTGGCGCTCGGCTTCCGCTGGGGCCTGGTCCGCTGACGGGGCGGCCGCGCCGCGGCTCCCCGGGCCCGGACGTGTGACGTCGTGGTCCCGAGGCTGCACCATGGAGGAGTGGAGCACCTCGGGAACCAGCGGACGGGTACTGCGGAGACGAGTGCAGCCGCAGCAGGAACGACGGGCACAGGGGCGGGAGGCGGTGCGGTGGGTACGGCGATCACGCATAACGTTCCGATGCACAACTCCGGACGCGGTGCCGCGTTCGCCGGAACGACCAGGCACCATGGACCGATGCGTGACGACGAGGCCGCCGCCCCCGGCGAGGCCCGGCCCGACCCGGCTCCGCCCGGCGGTCCGGGCGATGCGTCGTACGCGGACACCGGCGCACCGCGCCGACCCGTGCTCGGCAGTGGGGCGTCGCCCCAGCTGAACGAGGTCGTGGCGGCTGCCGTCGCGGGCGAGGGCCCGGCCGTGGACGCCCTGCTCGCCTACGTCCACCCGCTGGCGCTGCGCTACTGCCGGGGCCGGCTCGTCCGGCTGCCCGGCGGCGCCCGGCACCACGTGGACGACGTGGTGCAGGAGGTCTGCGTGGCGGTGCTCTGCGCACTGCCGCGCTACCGCGACGAGGGCCGGCCGTTCGAGGCCTTCGTGTACGGCATCGCCGCGCACAAGATCGCCGACCTGCAGCGGGCCGCGATGCGCGGCCCCGGTTCCACCGTGATCCCGCCCGACGACCTGCCGGAGACCCCGGACGAGTCGCTCGGCCCGGAGGAGCGCGCCCTGCTCAGCAGCGACGCCGCCTGGATCAAGGAACTGCTCTCCAACCTGCCGGCCCGCCAGCGCGAACTCGTGCTGCTGAGGGTGGCCGCCGGGTTGTCCGCGGAGGAGACCGGCGAGGTGCTCGGGATGTCCCCGGGCGCCGTCCGGGTCGCCCAGCACCGCGCACTCAGCCGACTTCGCGCGCTCGCGGAAGAGTCCTCCTGACTTCTGCGTTGTCAAGGAGAGCGCCAACCGACACTCCGGACACCAGTACCATGAGGTATCGGCGCCTGGGCAGGTCGCCAAAGTTTCGTGGGTGCGACCGGGGTTCCCTTGGAGGAACCTCCGAGCATTGCGGCGTCTTGGCGGTCCGCCCGTGCCGGTGCGCGCGGGTGCGGCGACGGTCCTGACCCAGGCCGACGCCCCGCCCTCCTGAGACCAATGCTCCGGACACCCTCAGCCGGAAGCGATCAGATCAACGGCCGCCACGGAAGGTCCCCACACGATGTCTTACAACGCCGCAGGCGTACCCGAGAAGTTCGCGATGCTCGGACTCACGTACGACGACGTCCTGCTGCTGCCCGGGGCCTCCGAGGTGCTGCCGAACCAGGTCGACACCTCCTCGCGGGTCTCCCGCAACGTCCGGGTGAACATCCCGCTGCTCTCGGCGGCGATGGACAAGGTCACCGAGTCCCGGATGGCCATCGCCATGGCCCGCCAGGGCGGCGTCGGCGTGCTCCACCGCAACCTGTCGATCGAGGACCAGGTCGGCCAGGTCGACCTCGTCAAGCGCTCCGAGTCCGGCATGGTCGCCGACCCGATCACCGTCGGCCCGGAGGCCACCCTCGCCGAGGCCGACGCCCTCTGCGCGCGGTTCCGGATCAGCGGCGTGCCGGTGGCCGACCCCGAGGGCCGCCTGCTGGGCATCGTCACCAACCGCGACATGGCCTTCGAGTCGGACCGCACCCGCCAGGTCCGCGAGATCATGACCCCGATGCCGCTGATCACCGGCAAGGTCGGCATCTCCGGCGAGGACGCCATGGCGCTGCTCCGCCGCCACAAGATCGAGAAGCTGCCCCTGGTCGACGAGGACGGCCGGATCAAGGGCCTCATCACGGTCAAGGACTTCGTCAAGGCCGAGCAGTACCCGAACGCCGCCAAGGACTCCGAGGGCCGCCTGCTGGTCGGCGCCGCCGTCGGCGCCTCCGCCGAGGCCTTCGACCGCGCCCAGGCCCTGGTCGGCGCCGGCGTCGACTTCCTGGTCGTCGACACCTCGCACGGCCACAGCCACAACGCCCTCGCCTGGATCGCCAAGATCAAGGCCGCGGTCAAGGTCGACGTCATCGGCGGCAACGTCGCCACCCGCGACGGCGCCCAGGCGCTGATCGACGCCGGTGTCGACGGCGTCAAGGTCGGCGTCGGCCCCGGCTCCATCTGCACCACCCGCGTGGTCGCCGGCATCGGCGTGCCGCAGATCACCGCCATCTACGAGGCCGCCCTCGCCTGCCGCGCGGCCGGCGTGCCGGTGATCGGCGACGGCGGCCTGCAGTACTCCGGCGACATCGGCAAGGCGCTCGCCGCCGGCGCCGACACCGTGATGCTCGGCTCGCTGCTGGCCGGCTGCGAGGAGTCGCCCGGCGAGCTGCAGTTCATCAACGGCAAGCAGTACAAGTCCTACCGCGGCATGGGCTCGCTCGGCGCGATGCAGTCCCGCGGCCAGGGCCGCTCCTACTCCAAGGACCGCTACTTCCAGGCCGAGGTCGCCTCGGACGACAAGCTCGTGCCCGAGGGCATCGAGGGTCAGGTGCCCTACCGCGGCCCGCTGTCCGCGGTGCTGCACCAGCTGGTCGGCGGCCTGCGGCAGACCATGGGCTACGTCGGCGCGGCCACCGTCGCCGAGATGGAGAGCAAGGGTCGGTTCGTCCGGATCACCGCGGCCGGCCTCAAGGAGAGCCACCCGCACGACATCCAGATGACCGTCGAGGCGCCGAACTACAGCAGCCGCTGAGCGACCGGTACGGCCGCACCCCCAGGGGCGCGCGGGGAGGTCTCCCCGCGCGTCCCTCGCGCGTGCCCGTGTCGCGGACGGTGGGGCGGCCGCCGGGACCGGTGCGGGATACTGGGGGGCGGCCGGGGTGACCCGGCCGGCAGATGCACAGCAGCAGAAGGGCTCGAAGTGACTGAGATCGAGATCGGGCGAGGCAAGCGCGGCCGCCGGGCGTACGCCTTCGACGACATCGCCGTCGTCCCCAGCCGCCGTACGCGGGACCCGAAGGAGGTCTCGATCGCCTGGCAGATCGACGCCTACCGCTTCGAGCTGCCCTTCCTGGCGGCCCCGATGGACAGCGTGGTCTCGCCGCAGCAGGCCATCGCCATCGGCAGGCTCGGCGGCCTCGGCGTGCTCAACCTCGAAGGCCTCTGGACCCGTTACGAGGACCCGCAGCCGCTGCTGGAGGAGATCGCCGGCATCTCCGACGAGGCCGACGCCACCCGCCGCCTGCAGGAGATCTACGCCGAGCCGATCAAGGCCGAGCTGATCGGGCAGCGGATCAAGGAGGTCCGCGACTCCGGCGTGGTCACCGCCGCCGCCCTCTCGCCGCAGCGCACCGCCGAGTTCTCCAAGGCCGTCGTCGACGCCGGTGTGGACGTGTTCGTGATCCGCGGCACGACCGTCTCCGCCGAGCACGTCTCCTCGGCCGCCGAGCCGCTCAACCTCAAGCAGTTCATCTACGAGCTCGACGTGCCGGTCATCGTCGGCGGCTGCGCCACCTACACCGCGGCGCTGCACCTGATGCGCACCGGCGCGGCCGGCGTGCTGGTCGGCTTCGGCGGCGGCGCCGCCCACACCACCCGCAACGTGCTGGGCATCCAGGTGCCCATGGCCACGGCGGTCGCCGACGTGGCGGCGGCCCGCCGCGACTACATGGACGAGTCCGGCGGCCGCTACGTGCACGTCATCGCGGACGGCGGCGTCGGCTACAGCGGCGACATCGCCAAGGCCGTCGCCTGCGGCGCGGACGCGGTGATGATCGGCGCGGCGCTGGCCCGTGCCACCGACGCGCCCGGCAAGGGCCACCACTGGGGCATGGAGGCCGTGCACGACGACGTCCCGCGCGGCAAGAAGGTCGACCTGGGCACCGTGGGCACCACCGCGGAGATCCTCACCGGCCCGTCGCACACCCCGGACGGCACCATGAACCTCTTCGGCGCGCTGCGCCGGGCCATGGCCACCACCGGCTACTCGGAGCTCAAGGAGTTCCAGCGGGTCGAGGTCACCGTCAACCCGGCGCTGCACGGCTGATCCGCCGCTGCTGCTGCCCCCGGAGCCCCCGGCCGTCCCCGGCCGGGGGCTCCGGTGTGCCGGCCTGCGGTCGTCGGGACGTGGTGACGGCGTGTCAGCACGGCGTTCCGCGTGGAGTGATCGTGCGCTGGAGTGGGAGAATTCGTGAACATGTTCGAGCGGGTGGGACGATCGATCCGCGTGCACCAGTGCTTTTTCGGCCACGAACGGGACGCGGGCCTGCCGCGGACCGTCCGAAGGGCGTGGGGCCGATTGGTCCCGGGCCGAAGCGACAGGGGATGATGGGCACTTGGCGTTCTGAGCCCCGGGTGCGCCGCCCGCTGCGGCCGGACGCGCCGTCATGACCACACGGCCAGCAACACATGGGGGAGCGCACCGATGACGCAGCCGCAGGAGCCCACCGGCCGTCTGCTCGCCGGCCGGTACCGCTTGAACGACGTCCTCGGCCGTGGCGGGATGGGCACGGTCTGGCGGGCCGAGGACGAGATGCTCGGCCGGATCGTCGCGGTCAAGGAACTGCGGATGACCGACGCCGTCGACGAGGACGAGAAGCACCGCCTGATCGTCCGGACCCTGCGCGAGGCCAAGGCCACCGCGCGGATCCGGCACACCGCCGCCGTCACCGTCTTCGACGTGGTCGAGGAGGACGAGCGGCCCTGGATCGTCATGGAGCTGGTCGAGTCCCGCTCCCTCGCCGACGTCATCAAGGACGACGGCCCGCTGGAGCCCGCCCGCGCCGCCGCGATCGCCCTCGACGTGCTGGGCGTGCTCTGCGCCGCCCACGAGCACGGCATCCTGCACCGCGACGTCAAGCCGTCCAACGTGCTGATCGGCGACGACGGCCGGGTGGTGCTCACCGACTTCGGCATCGCGAGCGTCGAGGGCGACACCTCCGTCACCTCCACCGGCATGCTGGTCGGCGCTCCCTCGTACATCTCGCCGGAGCGGGCCAAGGGCAGGAAGCCCGGCCCGCCGGCCGACATGTGGTCGCTCGGCGGCACGCTCTACTCCATGGTCGAGGGCAAGCCCCCGTACGACCGCGGATCGGCGCTCGCCACGCTCACCGCCGTGATGACCGAGGACCTCGCCCCGCCGCTCAACGCCGGCCCGCTGCGACCGGTCATCGAGGGGCTGCTGGAGAAGGACCCGGACCGGCGCCTGGACGCCTCGGCGACCCGTGCCAAGCTGCGTCGGATCGTCGCCGAGTCCACCGCCCGGGCCGAGGCCACCACCCAGCAGGCCGTCCCGCTGGCCGGTGCCGAGCGCACCACGGCGGCGGCGGCCGCTGCCGCTGCGGCCGCCGCCGGCACCGCGAAGCCGTCCGGGAAGCCCACAGCCGAGCCCACCGCCCCGCCGGCCTCCGCACCCGCCGGCGCGGCCGCGGCGGGTGGCGCCGACCGGTCCGCGCCGCCGCAGCGCGGCGGGGTCGGCACCGTCCGGGTCGGCAGCCGTTCGGCCGAGGCGATACCCGCCGGGGCCGGCACCGCGGCGGCGACGGCCGCGGCCGCGCTGCCGCCGGCGCCGCCCACCGAAGCCCTCCCGGTCGTGCCCCGCGAGCGGCGCAACCCGCGCACCGCGCTGCTGGCCGGCGGAGCGCTGCTGCTGGTGCTCGTTCTGGTCGGCGCGATCGCGCTGCTGCAGGACGGCGGCGGCGAGTCCGGCAAGAACGCCGGCAAGCACACCGGGAAGTCCATCGACTCCGCGGCCTCCGCCGCCGCGCCCGCCCTCGGCGGCAAGGGCTCGCCCGCCGCCGGCACGCCGTCCGCCGCCGCGTCGGCGTCCCCGGGGACGCCGTCCGCCGCCCCGAGCACCCAGTCCTCGAACACTCCCGCCCCCGGGAACCCTGCCCCCGGCACCCCGGAGCCCGGCGGCAAGGACGGCGCCGTCCCGGCCGGCTACCGGACCGTCCACGACGCCTCCGGCTTCTCGATCGTGCTGCCCGACTGGATGGCCGACAAGGGCCATGACTACGACGAGACCAGCCGTCAGTTCCAGGGCAACGGGCTGAAGCTGATGGTCGACTGGACGGTCGGCGCCAACGACAGCGCCCTCGCCGACTGGCAGGACCAGGAGCGCTCGCAGAACTGGGCCAACTACAAGCGCGTCCAGCTGAAGGCGATCACCTACCGGGAGTGGACCAACGCGGCCGACTGGGAGTGGACCCACGGCAGCGGCACCACCTCCCACTCGCTCAACCGGGGCTTCGTCACCGGCAACGGCAAGTACGGCTACGCCCTCTACTGGACGAGCACCGACGCGGACTGGAACTCGGCGGCGAACACGGCGGCCCGCAGCATCGGCTTCGCCACCTTCCAGCCCGCGCCCTGACGCGCCCCGCCCGGGCCGTCAGCCGATCAGCCGCCGCTTGGCCCGGGCGAACTCCTCGTCGGTCAGGGCGCCCGCGCCGTGCAGCGCCGCCAGCCGCTCCAGCCGCTCCAGCTGGTCCAGCAGGTCCGCCGGGGGCGGCGCCGCGGCGGGCGCGGCTGCCCCGGCCTCCCGCCGGCGGGCCTCCGCCGCCACGGCACGGATCCGCTCGGCGAACGGCTCCGCCTTCACCACGTCCTCGAAGCGGTGCGCCCCGGTCAGCGCGACCACCTTCAGGACCTCGCCGTTGATCCGGGTCCGGACGACCGTCACGTCCGTCACCGCGCCCAGCGCAACCGGCAGCGGCGGCTTGCCGTCCTTGAGGAAGAGCAGCCGATGGCTGGTCAGCACCAGCGCGCCCCTGCGGAAGTGGTCCGGGTGCCGTCCGGCGGTCGCCGCCACCGGCTCCTCGCCGGGCACCGCGACGGCCTCCACGGTGCGCACGGCGGCGTTCCTGGCCTCCCGGCCGTGGCCGCCGCCGAGCACGTCGAAGGCCACATCGATCAGATCCGTCCAGTCCATAGCGCGAGCCTACGGCCGCGGCGACGTACCCTGGCCGGGGCGAGAGGAAGTCGGACATGCGAGCGGCCCCCGGTCAGCTGGTGGCCGGACGGTACCGGGTGACGGACCGTCCGACGGGAGCCGGCCTGCCCGCGCAGGACGTGCACACGGGCGCGCCGGTCCTGCTGCACGCCCTCGACCTGCCCGAACTGCTCGTCGCCGGCGAACCGGGCGACCTGTACGAGGAGCCCGACCACCGCCGCGGCGACCGGCTCGCCGGACCCGTCGCCGCGCTGGCCGACCGCGCGCCGCGCCACCCGCGGCTGCTCGTCGAGACCGGCGCGGCCGCCGAGGGCGACCTGCTGTGGGTGGCCGTCGAGCGCGTCGCCGGCGCACCGCTCGACGAACTCGCCGACACCGGCCCGGTGCCGCCGTACCGGGTGGCCGAACTGGCCGCCGACCTCGCCGGGGCGCTGCGCGCCCTGCACGGCGCCGGACTGGTCCACGGCAACGTCACCGCCGGGGCGGTGCTGGTCTGCGAGGACGGCGCCGCGCTGCTCGGCGGACTGCTCCTCGGCGCCGCCCAGGAGGCGGTCTGCGCCCAGCTCGCCGGGCCGGTGCCGCGCCGCCGCTACGAGGCCCGCGCCGACCTGCTCGGCCCGCTGGCCGAACGCTGGCCCGCCGACGCCGGCCCGCCCGGCGACTGCTGGGCCCTCGGCGTCCTGCTCTACCGGCTGCTCACCGGCCACGGCCCCTACCCCGAGGACGACCTGCCGACGCTGCTCGCCGCCGTCCGCGACGGCCGGCGCTACCCCGCCGACGGCTGCGGTCCGCTGCGCGGCCTCGTCGAGGAACTGCTCGACCTCGGCCCGGCCGCGCGCCCCACCGCCGAGGACGTCCAGCGCAGGGCGCGCGCCCTGCTCGCCGGCGCGCCCGAGCCGTTCGGCCCCGGCGAGGAGGAGGCACCGCTGCTGCCGGTGGTGCGGCCGGCCGGCCCGGTGGTGCCGCACCCGCGCGGGCGGCGGCACGGCGACGGACACCTGCCGGTGCCCCGCGGTCCCTCCCGGGTGCCTCCCGCGCTGCTCGGCCCGCTGCTGGTCGGCGGGGTGCTGCTGGCGCTGGTCGCGGCCCTCGCCGCGGTCGTCCTGGCGGCGGGCTGACCGTGCCGGGCGCGCAGCGGTGCATTTCGGGCCCCGGCGCAACCCGGCCCGGTGTGGTTGAGAAGATGTCCGTGCGGTGAGTCTGCGGTGCACCGATACCTCCGTCACGGTGACGGTGGACTGAGGATGGGGGAACGGTCGCCATGGGCGTGCAGGACCGGTCGTCGGAAGGCATGGACACCGGCCGGGTACTGGCCGGACGGTACGTCCTGGGGGACCGGCTCGGCCGCGGCGGCATGGGCACGGTCTGGCGGGCCCGCGACGAGATGCTCGACCGCGAGGTCGCGGTCAAGGAGCTGACCGTCAACCACCTCCCCGAGGAGGAGCTGGAGATCCTGCAGTCCCGCATGAAGCGGGAGGCCAGGGCCGCCGCCAGGATCAAGCACCCCGGCGTCATCACCATCCACGACGTGCTGGAGGACGACGGCCGTCCCTGGATCGTGATGGAGCTGGTCGACGGCCGGTCGCTGGCCGACGTGATAAGCCAGGACGGCACCCTCGCGCCGCGCGAGGCCGCCGAGGTCGGCCTGCAGGTGCTGGCCGCCCTGCACCGCGGCCACCAGCTCGGCGTGCTGCACCGCGACGTCAAGCCCGCCAACGTGCTGCTGGAGAAGGGCACCGGCCGCGTCGTCCTGCTCGACTTCGGCATCGCCACCTTCGAGGGCTCCACCGAACTCACCCGCCCCGGCGACCTGGTCGGCTCGCCGGACTACCTCGCGCCCGAGCGGGCCCAGGGCGAACGCCCCGGCCCGGCCTCCGACCTGTGGGGCCTCGGGGCCACGCTGTACGCCGCGGTGGAGGGCGAGTCGCCGTTCCGCCGCACCTCCCCGCTCACCACGCTGGCCGCGGTGGTCGGCGACCCGCTGCCGGAGCCCCGCCGGGCCGGCGCGCTCGGCCCGGTGCTGGCCGCGCTGATGGCCAAGGACGCGGCCGAGCGGCCCACCGCCGACGAGGCCGCCCGGATGCTGCGCGAGGTCACCGCCGGGCACACCCTCGGCATGAAGGCCCGGCCGGCCGCCTCGGCGCACCGGGTGCCCACCCAGCACGTGCCGGTGGTCGACCGCACCGACAAGCCCGCGCGCACCGCCGAGCACCCGCCGACCGCGCCCACCCTGCCCGTCCCCGAGCCCGCGCCGCACGGCCCGCTGCCGCAGGTCCCGGCCCCGCACGCTCCGGCCGGCCCGGCCCCGACCGCGCACCGGCCGGCCGTATCCGCCGCCGAGCCGCTGCCCGCCGCGCCGGCCGCGCCCGCCCGCCGGCGACGGCTGCGCCCGCTGCTGCTGGCCGGCCTGGCCCTGCTGCTGGCCGCCGCGGCCGTCACCGCGTACGTGCTGCAGACGCACTCCGACCCCGGGGGCGGCGAGGAGCCGGACCCCGTCGCCAGCGGCACGGCGCCGATCACCGTGCCGACCACCCGCCCGTCCGACACCCCCGGCCCCGCGCCCAGCGGCTACAGCTGGAAGCAGGACCCGGCCGGCTTCCGCTTCCCGATGCCGGCCGCCACCGGCGGCAAGGCGTGGGTGCGCACCACCGACAACAACGAGATCTACTACAGCCCCGACAACAAGGTGCACTACCTGCAGTTCGCCGTGACGGTCGGTCAGCCGCTCACTCCGCTCCAGCACTTCGAGCAGATGGAGGAGAGCATCACCAAGAACCGTCCGGCCTACCGCCGGGAGAGCCTCACCGGGATCAAGGTGAACGGTCAGGAGGCGGCGGTCTGGGAGTTCAGTTACCAGTCGCTGGACGGCACCGGCCGGCGCCACCTCAAGGAGGTGGAGTTCCGCACCGAGGACGGCACCTCCTACGACGTGCTGGTGGCCTCCCCCGAGAAGGACTGGCAGGACGCGCTGCGCCGCTTCACCGTCGTGCTGAACAACTTCTCCGTGGAGGGCTGACCGTCGCCGGGAGTGTCCGCCCGGTCACGGAAATTGGGTGTTACCGGCGGGTACACATCCGGGCCGCGAACGCCTAGGCTGCGCTGCATGACGGACACCACGGCAGACGCACAGGCCCCGGCCACCGACGAGGCCGGACGCAACCCCGCGGCCCCGGGCGGCGCCCGCACGGTCGCCTCGGCCGTCACGCCCGCCCTGGTCGAACGGCTCGCCCACGGCATCACCGCAGGCGAGGGCGCCGAGCCGGTGGTCACCGCGGCCCCGCTCACCGGCGAGCCGCTGGCGAGCCTGCCGCAGTCCACCCCGGCCGACGTCGAGGAGGCCTACCGCCGGGCCCGCCGCGCCCAGCAGGCCTGGGCCGCGCTGCCCGTCCGCCGCCGCGCCGCCGTCCTGCTGCGCTTCCACGACCTGCTGCTGGCCCGGCAGGACGAGGTGCTCGACCTGATCCAGGCCGAGACCGGCAAGACCCGCCTGCACGCCTTCGAGGAGGTGCTGGCCGCCGCCTCCGCCGCCCGGCACTACGGCCGCAAGGCCGCCTCCTACCTGCGCGACCGCCGCCGCGGCGGCGCCCTGCCGGTGCTCACCCACACCTTGGAGGGCCGACGCCCCAAGGGCGTGATCGGCCAGATCTCGCCGTGGAACTACCCGCTGGAGCTGTCCGTCAGTGACGCGCTGCCCGCCTTCGCGGCCGGCAACGCCGTGGTCAACAAGCCGGACACGCAGACCGCGCTCACCGCGCTGTGGGCCCGCGAGCTGCTCGTCGAGGCCGGCCTGCCCGCCGACGCCTGGCAGATCGTGGTCGGCGACGGCCCGGTGGTCGGCCCGGCCGTGGTCGAGCACGCCGACTACGTCTCCTTCACCGGCTCCACCCGCACCGGACGGCAGGTCGCCCAGCAGGCCGCCGGCCGGCTGGTCGGCGCCTCCCTCGAACTCGGCGGCAAGAACGCCCTGCTCGTCCTCGCCGACGCCGACCTCGACCGGGCCGCCGAGGGCGCCGTGCGGGCCTGCTTCTCCTCGGCCGGCCAGCTGTGCATCTCCATCGAGCGGCTGCTGGTGCACCGCTCGGTCGCCGACGAGTTCCTCGCCCGCTTCACCGCCCGGACGAAGGCACTGCGCCTCGGCGGCGGCCTCGCCTACGGCGCCGACATGGGCTCGCTGGTCTCCGACCGGCAGCTGGAGACCGTCACCCGGCACGTCGACGAGGCCGTCAAGGCCGGCGCCACCGTGCTGGCCGGCGGCCGCCCCCGCCCCGACCTCGGCCCGCTCTTCTACGAGCCCACCGTCCTCGACGGCGTCACCCCCGGCATGGCGGTCTGCACCGAGGAGACCTTCGGCCCGGTCGTCTCCGTCTACCGCTTCGACAGCGAGGACGAGGCCGTCGAGATCGCCAACTCGACCCCCTACGGCCTGAACTCCAGCGTGTGGACGAAGGACTCCCGCCGCGGCCGCGCCGTCGCCGCCCGGCTGCACACCGGCACCGTCAACGTCAACGAGGCGTACGCCGCCGCCTACGGCTCCGTCGCCTCCCCGATGGGCGGCATGGGCGACTCCGGCCTCGGCCGGCGGCACGGTGCCGAGGGCATCCTGCGCTTCACCGAGGCACAGACCGTCGCCACCCAACGGCTGCTGCCGATCGGCCCCTCGCACGGGCTGGACGACGAGCGCTTCGCGGCGCTGCTGACCACCGGGCTCCGGGCGATGAAGGCCCTCGGCTTCCGGTAGGCCCGCACCCGGTCGCCCCCGCGGCCACCCCCACCCTCGAAGGAGCAGCGGCACCATGGCGGACAACGGCGGATTCGACTACGACGTGGTGGTGATCGGCTCGGGCTTCGGCGGCTCGGTCTCCGCCCTGCGCCTCACCGAGAAGGGCTACCGGGTCGCCGTCCTGGAGGCCGGCCGCCGCTGGTCGGCCGACAGCCTGCCGAAGAACTCCTGGGACCTGCGCAACTACCTGTGGGCGCCCGCCCTCGGCCTGTACGGCATCCAGCGCATCCACCTGCTGAGCAACGTGCTGGTGCTGGCCGGCGCGGGCGTCGGCGGCGGCTCGCTCAACTACGCCAACACCCTGTACGTGCCGCCGAAGGCCTTCTTCGAGGACCGCCAGTGGGGCGGCATCACCGACTGGCAGGAGGAGCTCGCCCCGTACTACGACCAGGCGCAGCGGATGCTCGGCGTGCGGCTCAACCCGACGGTGACCGCCGCCGACACCCACCTGAGGGCCACCGCCGAGCGGATGGGCGTCGGCGACACCTTCCACCTGGCCCCGGTCGGCGTGTTCTTCGGCGACGGCAAGGACGCCGACGGCACGGCGAAGGGCGCACCCGGCAGCGAGGTCCCCGACCCGTACTTCGGCGGCGCGGGCCCGGCCCGCCGCGCCTGCACCGAGTGCGGCGAGTGCATGACCGGCTGCCGGCACGGCGCCAAGAACATGCTCGTCGAGAACTACCTCTACCTGGCCGAGCAGGCCGGCGCCGAGGTGCGGCCGCTGACCACCGTGGTCGGCCTCGCCGAGGAGGCGGACGGCGGCTACGCCGTCACCACGGTGCCCACCGACCGGCGCCGCAAGGGCCCGCGCACGGTGCTGAGGGCCCGCCAGGTGGTCGTCGCGGCCGGCACCTACGGCACCCAGACGCTGCTGCACACCATGCGGGACGAGGGCGCCCTGCCGAGGATCTCCGCCAAGCTGGGCTTCCTCACCCGCACCAACTCGGAGTCGCTGGTCGGCGCGCTCACCGACAACCGCCGCTACCGGCGCAAGACCGGTGCGCCCCGGGCGGACTTCAGCCGCGGCGTGGCGATCACGTCCTCGATCCACCCGAACGACAACACCCACATCGAGCCGGTCCGGTACGGCAAGGGCTCGAACGCGATGGGCCTGATGACCATCCTGCAGTTCCCGCACCGCCGCTCCAACCTGCTCTCGTACCTGGCCACCACGGTGCGCCACCCGGTGCTGTCGGCCCGGAACGTCTCCAAGTACCGCTGGTCGGAGCGGACGATCATCGGCCTGGTCATGCAGTCGCTGGACAACTCGCTGACCACCTTCCGCAAGCCGAAGGGGATCGGCCGGGGCCTGCTCACCGCGCGGCAGGGCCACGGCGCGCCCAACCCGGAGCACATCCCTGAGGGCGAGGAGGCCGCGCGGATCCTCGCCGACGAGATCAACGGCTTCGCCGGCACCAACGTGGGCGAGCTGATGCGGATGCCGATGACGGCGCACTTCCTCGGCGGCTGCCCGATCGGCGAGGACGCCGAGCACGGCGTCATCGACCCGTACCACCGGCTGTACGGGCACCCGGGCATCCACGTGGTGGACGGCGCCGCCGTCTCCGCCAACCTGGGCGTCAACCCGTCGCTGACGATCACCGCGCAGGCCGAGCGGGCGATGTCGCTGTGGCCGAACAAGGGCGAGGCGGACCCGCGGCCCGCGCAGGGCGAGGGCTACCGGCGGATCGCCGCGGTCGAGCCGAAGCAGCCGGCGGTGCCCGCCGGGGCCTTCGGCGCCCTGCGGCTGCCGCTGCTGCCCGTGCCGGTGGTGCCCGCCCGCGAGCCGCAGGACTGAGCCCGCCGACGGCGGGCGCGCGCCGGGGACGGGTGTGCCGGCGGCGGACAGGGCAAGCGGACAGGGCAAAGGGCCCCGCGGGGGAACGGGGCCCTTTGTCGTTCAGCACGCGGCGTCAGGGCAGCGCCGGGTGCTGGGGTGACGGCACCGGGGGAAGTGCGCCGTCGTTCGGAATGGTTCGGGGCGGCGGGTCGCCCGTGGGTGTCCGGGCCCCGTCGCGTGCACGGGCCGGGTCGGCCCTCACGGAGCGTGAGGTGATAACCGTTGTCGCCACCGGCCCGCGGACGCTCCGCTCCGCCGGTCCGCGCCGCCCCCACCGGGCGGTCGGCCAACCCCCACAACCAGCATCGTGAGGGACGGCAGCCGTCCTGTGCAACCGGTTCGGCGCAGTTCGGCACAGTCCGTTTCCCGGTGGTGATCCCTCCGTTCACGGCTCTGCGGGGACGGTGCGACTCCGGTCGGCCGGGGGAACGGCCGCCGGTGTCGACTACTCAGCGTAGTAGTTGCAAGCAGGGGCGCACGGGGGAGTGCGCGGGGCGGCCGAAGGGTGGGACGGGGGCGGCCGAGGAGTGGAACGGGCCCGTGGGCGCGGTGCCCGGGTGTGCGGTACGGCCGGGGGGCGGGGAGGCCGGCGCCGGCCTCCCCGCCCCTACGGTCCGTCCGGTCGCGGCCGGGGTCGCTGTCCCCTGCTGCCCGGTCGCCGCACCCCCGCGCGGTCCCACGGCGGGCGTCCGCCCGCCACGCGCGGGAGTGGACCGGATTCGGATCCACGCGTGGTCCTGCCGACCGTCGTGACCGCCCGGACCTGGTGGGCCCGGCGCGATCGCCGCGGTCAAGCGGTGCAACGATCCGCCGCCGCCGGCGGTCACGGCCCGGAGGTCCGGCAAGCGGGTGAACGGTCCGGCGGCCGCCCGCGCCCGCCCCGGGACGGCCGGGCGGTCCGAGCGTTCGACCCGCCCCGGTAGACTCGGGTGCAGACCCTCCCCACACCCGCCGGAAGGCCGTCCGTGTCCTCTGCTTCCCCGGACCAGTCCGCAACCGAGAACGACACCGTCCTGGTCGTCGACTTCGGTGCCCAGTACGCCCAGCTCATCGCCCGTCGGGTGCGTGAGGCCCGGGTCTACAGCGAGATCGTGCCGAGCACCATGCCGGTCGCCGAGATGCTCGCCAAGAACCCGAAGGCGATCATCCTCTCCGGCGGGCCGTCCTCGGTCTACGAGGAGGGCGCGCCCCGGCTCGACCGGGCGCTCTTCGAGGCCGGCGTGCCGGTCTTCGGCATGTGCTACGGCTTCCAGCTGATGGCGATCACGCTCGGCGGCACCGTCGACAACACCGGCGCCCGCGAGTACGGCCGCACCCCGCTGAGCGTCAGCCGCACCGGCTCGACCCTGTTCGAGGGCGTCCCGGCGCAGCACTCGGTGTGGATGTCGCACGGCGACGCCTGCTCCGCCGCGCCCGAGGGCTTCACCGTGACCGCCTCCACCGACGTGGTCCCGGTCGCCGCCTTCGAGAACGACGACCTCAAGCTGTACGGCGTCCAGTACCACCCCGAGGTGCTGCACTCCGACCACGGCCAGCAGATCCTGGAGCACTTCCTCTACCGCGGCGCCGGCATCGCGCCGACCTGGACGACCCACAACGTGGTCGACGAGCAGGTCGCGCTGATCCGCGAGCAGGTCGGCGACAAGCGCGCCATCTGCGGCCTGTCCGGCGGCGTGGACTCCGCGGTCGCCGCCGCCCTGGTCAACAAGGCCATCGGCGACCGGCTGACCTGCGTCTACGTCGACCACGGCCTGATGCGCAAGGGCGAGACCGAGCAGGTCGAGAAGGACTTCGTGGCCGCCACCGGCGTCCAGCTGAAGGTCGTCGACGCCAAGGAGCGCTTCCTGACCGCGCTGGCCGGCGTCAGCGACCCGGAGCAGAAGCGCAAGATCATCGGCCGGGAGTTCATCCGGGTCTTCGAGCAGGCGCAGGCGGAGATCGTCGCCGAGGCCGGCGAGCACGGCGAGTCGGTGGAGTTCCTCGTCCAGGGCACCCTGTACCCGGACGTGGTGGAGTCCGGCGGCGGCACCGGCACCGCCAACATCAAGTCGCACCACAACGTCGGCGGCCTGCCGGAGGACCTCCAGTTCCAGCTGGTCGAGCCGCTGCGCAAGCTGTTCAAGGACGAGGTCCGGATGGTCGGCCAGGAGCTCGGCCTGCCCGAGGAGATCGTCCAGCGCCAGCCCTTCCCCGGCCCGGGCCTCGGCATCCGGATCGTCGGCGAGGTCACCGAGGAGCGCCTGGACCTGCTCCGCGAGGCCGACGCCATCGCCCGCGAGGAGCTCACCGCGGCCGGCCTGGACAACCAGATCTGGCAGTGCCCGGTGGTGCTGCTGGCCGACGTCCGCTCGGTCGGCGTCCAGGGCGACGGCCGCACCTACGGCCACCCGATCGTGCTGCGCCCGGTCTCCTCCGAGGACGCCATGACGGCCGACTGGTCGCGCCTGCCCTACGACGTGCTGGCGAAGATCTCCACCCGGATCACCAACGAGGTCCGCGACGTGAACCGCGTGGTGCTGGACGTCACCAGCAAGCCGCCGGGCACCATCGAGTGGGAGTGATCCCGCCGGCCGATCGCACGGCCGATTGAACAACCGCGCCGCCGCTTCCGTACCAGGAAGTGGCGGCGCGGCCGTGTGCGCCGCCGGACCTGCAACAGAACACGCACGGCAACGGGCAGAATCGGACCGGACCTGTCAGCAGTTGACAGGCCGTGAGGGAAGGGCGACGGCATGACCGGGGCGCACGACGGACACACCCCCTCCCGGCGCGAGGCGTGGAAGCGCACCGCCACCCAGTACGCGACCCTGCCGCTGCGGCTCTTCCTCGGCGTCACCTTCGTCTACGCCGCCTTCGACAAGCTCTCCGACTCCCACTACCTGGCCGGGGCCGGGGACGCCGCCTCCTTCGTCTCGCAGACCCAGGCCGCCGAGGACGGCAGCCCGATCGGCTGGGCCCTCGGACCGGCGCTGCACGCGCCGACCTTCTTCGCCCTGCTGATTGCCTTCGGCGAGCTCGCCGTCGGCCTCGGCACGCTCTTCGGGCTCTGGGGCCGGCTCGCCGCGGCCGGCGGCGCCGCGATCAACCTGACCCTCTTCCTCACCGTCAGCTGGAACGTCTCGCCGTACTACCTCGGCAACGACCTCGCCTACCTGATGGCCTGGACGCCGCTGGTGCTGGCCGGCACCCCGTACCTCTCGATCGACGGCTACCTCGCCCGCCGCGCCGAACGCGACCGGCTGCGCGGCCTGCCCGAGGGCGCCGTCCGCCGGCGGTCCCTGCTCGACGGCGGGATCGCCGCGGTCGCCCTCGGCGGCGCCGGGCTGCTCTCCGGCTCGCTCACCGCCACCTTCGGCCGCGACCGCAAGGCCGTCGCCACCCCGGCCGCCTCCGGCACGGCGGGCACGACAGGCACCCAGGGCGACCCGACCCCCGGGTCCACCAACCCCGCGCCCGCGACCGGCGACAAGGTCACCGTGGCCGCCGCCAGCGTCCCGGTCGGCGGCTCGGCCCAGGTCAAGGACCCGGCCACCGGGGACGCGATCTACATCGTGCAGCCCTCCGCCGGCCAGTACTGCGGCTTCTCCGCGATCTGCACCCACTCCGGCTGCACCGTCGACGCACCGCGCGACGGGAAGATGTACTGCCCCTGCCACGGCTCCCGCTTCGACGCGAAGACCGGCGCGGTGGTCAACGGTCCGGCCACCAAGCCGCTGCCGAAGTACACCGTCACCAGGAACGGCGGCGACCTGGAGCTCGGCGGCCGGCAGAGCTGAGGGCCGGCCGCCGGGGCCCGGGGAGCGGCGTCAGCGCTCCCCGGGCGGCTGCGGCAGCTCGCCGCCCCGCCCGCGGCGGGCGACCGCGGCCACCGCCCCGGCCAGCCCCGCCGTCCCCAGACCGATCAGCGTCAGGGGGATGACGATCCGTCCGTTGACCGTGCGGTCGTTCAGCGAGGCCACCAGGTACACCGCGGCGACCACGGTGAACAGCACCCCCGAGATCAGCGAGAACGGGTCGAGCCGGTGCTTCCTCATGACTGGACCACCTTGATGTCTCCGAGCCCGACCGTCAGCGTGAGGTCGAGCGACCCGCGCGAGACCGTTCCGGCCGGCGGGTGCAGCGTGTACGTGTGGTTGTTGTTGGTGCCGGAGAGGTGCTCCCCGTTCGGCAGCCGGATGTCGCCGGCCAGGTTGTGCACGGTCAGTTCGACGTCCGCGTCCTTCGGCAGCAGCACCTTCAGGTCACCCGCGCCGAGCCGCACCGAACTCGTCAGGGCGGCGCCCGCCGGGTCCAGCCCGGTCAGGTCCAGGGTCGCGTCGCCCGCCCCCAGGTCGTAGTGCTCCTGCAGGCCCGCCGCCGTCGCCGGCGCCCACAGGCGGTCGCCCACCCCGGCGTGCAGCGCCGCGTTCGACCCGCCCGCCGCGGCCAGCACCAGCGTCAGCAGCAGCGCCGGGACGGCCAGCCCGCGGGCCCGCCCGTACCGGGCGCCGACCAGCATCACCAGGCCGATCGCCAGCAGCGCCGCCGCCAGCACCGTCGCGATGTGCAACGGTTGCCCCTGCCGGTCGGTCAGCCACCAGGCCAGCGCCCCCGCGCCGAGCGCCAGCAGCACCCCGACCCCGCCGAGACCCGAGCCGCCGTGCCGGACCACCCCGGTCGGCCGCGGCACCGCCGGCGTCCCCGGCGCGTCGGCGCCCGCCGGGGACGCCGACGGCCCCGACTTGCGCAGCGGATCGCCCTCCGGCAGGTCCGTCCGCTTCCACCACGCCTGCGCCGGCACCCCCGGCGGGGTGTGCGAGCCGTACGGATTGCGCTCCGGGTGCCGCGGGTCCCACAGGTAGCCGCTCGGCCCGGGCGGTGGCGTGTCCTGCGGCACCCGGCCCGCCGCGCGGTCCGCGGCGTGCTGTGCCGCGGACTCCTCGCGGGCGGCCCGCAGCCGCTCGTGCATCTCCGCCTTGCGGGCCCGCCACTCCGTGCGGAAGTCCTGGTGGACCCGGTGCTGCCAGGTCTTCCAGTCCAGCTGCTCGACGGGCTCCTCCAGCCGGTCGTAGGGGCCGTCCGGCCCGGCCGGCGCCGCCTTGCCGCGCGCCCGGCGGCGGCGCTCCGGGTCGTAGCGGACCGCCAGGAACACCAGGCCGCCGAGCAGCAGCAGCGGGAAGAGCTGACCCCCGTCGCCCATGGACGAGAAGAAGACCCCCGTGCCGATCACCGTCAGCAGCACCGCACCGATGGACTGCCCGTCCACCCGGCCGGTCAGCACCCGCTGCAGCTCGGTGCGGCCCGGCCGGCCGTCGACCGGCTCGCGCGGCACGATCAGCCACGCCAGCCCGTACAGGAACAGGCCGAGGCCGCCCGACAGGCACAGCACCGCTACCACCACCCGGAACACCACCGGGTCGATGTCCAGGTGGCGGCCGAGCCCGCCGCACACGCCGGCCACCACCCGGTGCTGCCCGCTGCGGGCCAGCGGCGGGCGCTGGGCCGCCTGCGGGACGTCCTCGGGCGCGGCGTCGGCGCTGCCGCCGGCCCGCCCGGCCGTGCTCTGCTCGTCGGTCATGGCACCATCCTGGTGGCTGCCGGGCCCCCGCCCAACCGCCTGCGGCCCCGGACGGACCCTGATCTGTCCCTGAGGGACTTCCGGGGCCGACCCTGATGCACCGGTACCGCTTGACATGAGACCGTCTGTGGCGTGGCAGCACCCGGCAGCGAGACCCAACAGCCCGAACCCGAAGCCCCGACCGCCCCCGGCGGCCCGGTGGAGCCGTACCGCAGGCTCTACCGCAGCCCGCACGGACGGATGCTCGGCGGCGTCGCGCACGGCCTGGCCGTCCACCTCGGGCTGCCCGTCAGCTGGGTCCGCGGCGCCTTCGTGCTCCTCTTCTTCGCCCAGGGCATCGGCGCGCTGCTGTACGCGGCCTTCTGGTTCGTGGTGCCGATCGGCATCGGCGAACCCGCCCCCGGGGCACCCACGCAGTGGGCCTACGTGGACGGCGCCTTCGTCCGCGTCGGCGCCGGCACCCGCCCCTCCGGCGGACCGGTCAAGGGCGGACGGCGCGGCCTCGGCCGGCTGCGCGACCTGCTCCAGCGCACCTTCCACGGCCTGCCCGCCGACGCCCCCGCCACCGGCGCCCCGGGCACGGCGGCCCCCGCCGCGGCCGGCCGCACCGGCGGCGGCCTCGGCCAGCTGATCGCCCTGCTGATGCTGGTCGTCGGCGTCATCGCCCTGCTCAACGCGCTGCACATCCAGACCGCCAAGCCGTACGTCTGGCCGCTGCTCACCATCGGCGTCGGCGTCGCCCTGGTCTGGCGCCAGGCCGACGACTCCCGCTGGCAGCGCTGGTTCGGCCTGGAGGAGGGGTCGAAGCGGCGCAGCGCGTTCGTCCGGGTCGCCGCCGGCGTGCTGCTGGTGGTGGCCGGCATCGTCGGCTTCCTGGTGCTGCAGGGCAGCGGCTCCACCCTGGCCTCGATCGTCGAGGCCTCGCTCGCGGTGCTCGCCGGCATGCTGGTGCTCGTCGGTCCGTACGCGCTGCGGATGTGGCAGGACCTCGGCGCCGAGCGCACCGCCCGCATCCGCGCCCAGGAGCGCGCCGAGATCGCCGCCCACGTGCACGACTCCGTGCTGCACACCCTCACCCTGATCCAGCGCCGTGCCGAGGACCCGAAGGAGGTGCTGCGCCTCGCCCGCGCCCAGGAGCGCGAGCTGCGGCTGTGGCTCTACCGCCCGGAGGCCGTCGCCGAGGCCGCTCCGGACACCCTCGCCGAGCACGTCCGGGCCGTCGTCGCCGAGGTCGAGGACCGGCACGGCGTCCCGGTCGAGCTGGTCTGCGTCGGCGACTGCCCGATGGACGAGCGGATCGCGGCGCAGATGCAGGCCGCGAGGGAGGCGATGGTCAACGCGGCCAAGTACGGTGGCGGGGGACCGGTCCAGGTGTACGCCGAGGTGGAGGGGAGGACGGTGTCGGTGTTCGTGCGCGACCACGGCCCCGGCTTCGACCCCGACGCGGTGCCCGAGGACCGGATGGGCGTGCGGGAGTCGATCGTCGGCCGGATGCGGCGCAACGGCGGCACCGCACGGGTGCGGCCGGCGGCCGGCGGCGGCACGGAGGTCGAGCTGGAGATGGAGAGGGCAGATGACTGACGCAGGGGGAAGCGCGCCGGAGCGCGTCGCGCGGGTCGTCCTGGTGGACGACCACCGGATGTTCCGCACCGGGGTGCGCGCCGAGATCGGCCGCACCGAGACGACCGGGATCGACGTGGTCGGCGAGGCCGACGACGTCGAGTCGGCGGTGCGGGTGGTCGCCGAGACCCGGCCGGACGTCGTGCTGCTCGACGTCCACCTGCCCGGCGGGGGCGGGGCCGAGGTGCTGCGCCGCTCGGCGCCGCTGATGGGCGAGCAGGGCGGGGTGCGCTTCCTCGCGCTCTCCGTCTCGGACGCGGCCGAGGACGTCATCGGCGTCATCCGCGGCGGCGCCCGCGGCTACGTCACCAAGACGATCACCGGCACCGACCTGGTCAACGCGATCTTCCGGATCGCCGACGGCGACGCGGTGTTCTCCCCGCGGCTCGCCGGCTTCGTGCTGGACGCCTTCGCGGCCACCGACACCCCGCCGGTCGACGAGGACCTCGACCGGCTCACCCAGCGCGAGCGGGAGGTGCTGCGGCTGATCGCCCGCGGCTACGCCTACAAGGAGATCGCCAAGCAGCTGTTCATCTCGGTGAAGACGGTGGAGAGCCACGTCTCCGCGGTGCTGCGCAAGCTCCAGCTCAGCAACCGGCACGAGCTGACCCGCTGGGCGACGGCCCGCCGGCTGGTCTGAGGCGGATGCAGGTGCGTCCGCCCGGTCGTTCCGGCGGGCGGTCGCACCGGGGCACCCCCCCTGTCGTCCTGCGGCCCGTGGCCGTCCGCCGGAGCCACGCCGTCCGCCGGTCGATGGACCGGGGGGAGGGCGGCAACAGGCCATAATGGGGCGGCTCAGGAGCTGCTCGGACGGATTCCGAGTGCCGCACTGCGATCCGTCCACGGAGCGTGATGTCCGACACCTTCATCGACGCTCCCGACCGGCGGACGCGGACGCGGGCGCAGCAGGCCGGCTTATTCCGGCGGTGGTGGTCGCCGCGGACGGGCGCCGCCCTCGGGTACTGGGCCTGCACCCGCATGGTCATGATCACGACGATGTTCTCGCGGCGCGAGAACGTCACCGGCGAGGTCCACCACTACTACCAGAAGTGGGCCGAAGGGCTGCTGAACGGCTCCTTCCCGGTCGGGGACGTCACCTGGCAGTACCCGCCCGGTGCGGCCGCAGTGGTCCTCGCACCCGAACTCCTGCCGGGGCTGGCCTACGTCCCGGCCTTCGTCGTGGTGGTCCTGGCGGCCGATCTCGCCGTCACGGCCGCACTGCTCCGGGCCTCCGACGGCGAGGACCGCAGCACGGCCGGCCCGTGGCTGTGGATCGTGGGTCTGCCGCTGCTGACGTTCGTCCCCTACGCGAGGTACGACGTCGTCGTCGCCGCGTTCGCCGTGGCGGCGCTGCTGGCCCTCCGGCGGATGCCGTGGCTGGGCGGGGGTCTGGCGGCCGTCGGAGCACTGGTCAAGGTCTGGCCGGCCTTCGCCGTCTTCGGCGCCCCCCGCGGCCGGAGCCTCGGCCCCGCGGTGGCGGGCTTCGTCGCCTCGGCCGCCGCGCTGACCGGTGTGATGTGCTTCCTGTTCGACGGCGCCTTCGCCTTCCTCGACGCCCAGGGCGGTCGCGGCGTGGAGTTCGAGTCGTTGGGCGGCACGGTCCTGCTGGTCTGGCGGTTCTTCGGCTACCCGGGCCACATCGAGTACCGCTACGGATCGATGGAGTTCGTCGGCCCGCACGTCGACACGATCGCCGCGGTGCTCGTGCTCCTCAGCGTGCTGGGCTTCTGCTGGCTCCTGGTGTGGCGGCTCAGGGCCAGGGTCTTCACCGTCTCGACCCCCGCCGACGCCGCCCTCGCCGCGGTTCTCGTGTTCACCGTGACCAGCAGGGTGATCAGCCCCCAGTACTTCGTCTGGCTGCTGGCCGTCGGAGCCGTCTGCCTGACCCGGCGGGCCACCACCCAGAGGACCGTCGTGTACCTCGTGGTGCTCGCCACCGCCCTGACCACCGTGGAGTTCCCGCTCTTCTTCGAGGAGGCGGTGCGCGGCGACGCACTGATCACGGCCGTCCTGGTGGCCCGCAACCTGGTGCTGCTGGCCGCCGCGCTCCTGTCGTGCGCCGCGTTGTGGAGGGCCACGACGGTCCTCCGGCCGCGGCCGGCCGGGTCCCGTCCGTGACCCTGCAGGCCGCAGTGCGGAAGCTCCCGCAAGCTCCGCGGCCGAACCACCGCCGGCGTGCCGCGCGTCGGCGATCGGCGGGGTCCGCCGTGGACCGCGAGGTCCGCTCGGCCGCGGCCGACTTCTCACCCGGCTCTCATCACGGGGTCACCCCGCTCTCACCTGGCGTGCTATGTCCGATTAGGGGACTTATGTATAGTCGCACCGATTTCTGCCATGTCCCCGGCAGGAATTGCGGCGCGCCGACCCCCGCGGCGTGCGAATCCACGACATGAGAGCCCCGTCATGCCGTTCGTCACCCTCCCCGTCCGGCTGCGCCGTCCTGCCGTGACCCCCGTTCCCGCCGCGCCGGGCCCCGTGCGCAGGCAGCGGCTCCACGTCATCGACGCGCTGCGGCTGATGGCCGCGCTCAGCGTGGTGTTCTTCCACTGGACGGGCGTGGACCGCCACCCCGAGGTGTGGGGCGGCACCCCGCGGCACCTGATGCCCGGTCTGCACCGCTTCGGTGCCTACGGCTGGATGGGCGTCCAGCTCTTCTTCCTGATCAGCGGGTTCGTCATCTGCATGTCCTGCTGGGGCAAGACCCCGCGGCAGTACTTCGTCTCCCGGGTGGTCAGGCTCTACCCCGCCTACTGGGTCGGCATCCTGCTCACCGCGCTGGTGGTGAACCACGCCTCCACCGTCCGCTCCGACCGGCACCCGCTGAGCATCAGCGAGATCCTCACCAATCTCACGATGCTGGAGCGCCCGCTGGGCGTCACCGAGGTCGACGGCGTCTACTGGACGCTCTGGATCGAGCTCCGCTTCTACCTGCTCTTCGCCGTGGTCGCCGTCCTCGGGCTCACCTACCGCAGGGTCCTCGCCTTCTGCGGCATCTGGACGATCCTCGCCGTCATCACACCGTCCACCGGCAGCAAGCTCATGGACGTGGTGTTCATGCCGCAGGACGCGCCGTACTTCGTCGCCGGTGTCGCGATGTACCTGATCTACCGCTTCGGGGTGAGCCCCCTGCTGCTCGGCGTGGTCGGCTTCTCCTGGCTGCTCGCGCAGAACCGGCTCCACATCACCGTGGGCGGCTACGAGTGGGAGGTCGGCCACTCCCTGTCGTGGCCGGTCATGGCGGTCGTCTCCGGTGTGGCGTTCCTCACCATGCTGGCCGTCGCCACCGGGAAGTTCGGGTGGGTCCGCTGGAAGTGGCTGACGGTGGCGGGCGCCCTCACCTACCCGCTCTACCTGCTCCACCAGGAGATCGGCTGGGCCCTCATCCGCTACGGCCGCGACCTGCACGTCCGTCCCGAGCCGCTGCTCCTGATCTGCCTGGCCGTCCTGCTGCTGCTGTCGTGGAGCGTCCACCGGTTCGCGGAGCGCCCGCTCTCGGCCCGCCTGCAGCGCCTCTTCGACGGGCGGACCCGCCCGCTGCCCAGGACGGACCCGCCGGTGGTGCCGCGGGCCGCTGCCGATGCCGACCACCGGCCCGTGGCCCCGGAGCCGATGCTCGGGCCGACGCCGGGCGGCATCAGCCGCGACGAGCTCCCCGACCCGCGGACGGCCGACCACCGCTGACGGCGGTCCGGGCCGACCCTCCTCCGGAACGCCGGCCGCGGACGTGCCGCCCTGTACGACCGCGGCCGCACAGCTCCCCGACGCACCGTCGGATCCCCGGGTCTGGGTAGCATGGCTCGGGCTCCGTGGCCGGTTCGGCCCCGGAGCGGTCGGGCGCCGCGTGACGATCGACGCGGTGCCACGGTTCCGTCGGGAGAGCGGACCGCGCGGCCGGGGGACGTCCCGCGGAGCCGTGCAGGTGCACCCAGTCTCGCCGTGCAGGCACGGCCCGGAGGGTTTGGACGACATGACATCCAGCGCCACGGCTCCCGTTCGCAGTGGCCCGGGGGGCGGCAGCAACGGAACGCGGACCGGACGGACCGCGGGCCTCACGGCACTGGCCGGCCGCACCTTCTGGCTCTGGCCCGCACTGCTGACGCTCGCCCTCGGGGTGCGCGGCAGCGCCCGGCCGCAGCTGTGGCGCGACGAGTACGCGACCTGGAGCGCCGCCACCCGCAGTACCGGCGAGCTGTTCGACATGCTCCAGCACGTCGACGCCGTCTCCGGGGCCTACTACCTGTTCATGCACTACTGGATCGCCGTCCTCGGCGACTCCCCCGCGGTGATGCGGCTCCCGTCGGCCCTGGCGATGACGGGTGCGGCGGTGTTCGTGGCGCTGACCGCGCGCAAGATGTTCGACACCCGCACCGCGCTCTTCGCCGGCCTGCTCTTCGCCGCCGTGCCGTCGATCTCCAGGTACGCCCAGGAGGCCCGGACCTACGGATTCGTGGTGCTGGCCGTCTCCTGCGCCACGTGGCTCCTGCTGAGGGCCCTGGAGCGGCCGGCTCCGCGACGCTGGCTGCCGTACGCGGCCGCGGTCGCCGCGGCGGGCCTGTTCCACATGGTGTCGCTGCTCTTCCTGTCCGGCCACGCCGTGATCGTGTTCTTCCAGTGGCGGCGGGACCGCAACCGCGGAACGCTCCTGGGCTTCGGCGCATCGGTGCTGATCGGCCTCCTGCCCGTGGTCCCGCTCGTGCTGCTGGGCCAGCGCCAGGTCGGCCGGCAGATCTCCTGGCTGCAGACCCCGTGGCTGCAGACCTACATCGACTACTGGCACAACCTGTTCGGCTCGGCGCTGGTCAGCGGCTGCTTCCTGGTCCTGATCGCGATACCGGGCGGCTGGACGCGCCGCCGTCAGCGGGTCTTCGAGATCGGCGCGGTCGCGGTCCTGCCGATCGCCATCAGCTGGGTCCTCTCGCACGGCCCCAGCGTCTACTTCTTCGAGCGGTACCAGCTCTACACCGTGCCGGCCTGGTGCATCCTCGCCGCGGCGGGGCTCAACTCCCTGCGGCCCCGGCTGCTCGGAGTGGTCGGGCTGGTGCTGGTGGCGGCGATCGGCGTCCCGGACCAGCAGAAGCTCCGGACCTCCACCTCCCACGAGCACACCGACGGCCGGCGTGCCGCGCAGTTCATCGCCGACCGGTACCGGCCGGGGGACGGCTTCGCCCCGGTCCGCGGCGAGGACAAGTGGATGATGATCGACCTGGAGGTCCGCTACTACCTGCCCGAGCGGGTCCACCTCCAGGACGTCCTGGTCGCGAAGAACGCCGTCCAGCGCGGTGACCTGTTCGCATCGGCCTGCCCGGTGCCGTCCGCCTGCCTGGGCACGCCCCGGATCTGGGTCGTGACCATGGGCAGCGACAGCGACACGCTGAAGCGGTTCCCGGCCGCGGAATCCGAGGCGCTCCGCGCGTCCTACCGGCAGACCGAGGTGATGCACGTTCGTGGGCTCACCGTCGCCCTGTTCGAGCGGACAACGAGCTGATCGTCATCATGGGTTGACGTTGCGTTTGCATCCGGGGGCCGATCGGGCTGTCATCATGAGGTGTCGCGCAATCCGCTGCGGTTCCGGCGCCGGGCGGAGACGCCGACCGCCGGCACCGGTGTCGCCTCCGACGATGAGGTGCTCTTGTCCGCGGAAACAGCCGTCCGCGTCTCCCGCCCGGCACCCGCGGGGTGGTCCTCGCGCCCGGCCGGCCTGCTGCGAGCGGCCGCCCCCGCGCTGATCGGCTACGCCGCCGTGCGGGCCCTCGGCGTCCTGGTGCTCGTGCTCTGGGGCTCCCACCGGGGCACCCCCGGCCTCGGCCGGCTCAGCACCCTGTGGGACGCGTACTGGTACCGCGAGATCGCGCTGCACGGCTATGCGGGCACCACCCCGGTGCCCGGCCCGTACGGCCCCTACGAGCCGTACGCGTTCTTCCCCGCCTACCCCGCGCTGGTGCGGCTGGTGCACACCGTGCTGCCGCTGCCGGCGCACCAGGCGGCGCTGCTCGTGGCCTGGACGGCTTCGTTGGCCGCCGCCTGGGGCGTCTACGCGGTCGCCGCCCGGCTCCACGGACAGCGGGTCGGCGTCATCGCCGCCGTGCTCTGGGGGATCACCCCCTACGCCGTCGTGGAGAGCTCCGCCTACTCCGAGCCGCTGTTCACGGCGTTCGCCGCCTGGTCGCTGTACGCCGTGATCACCCGCCGCTGGGTCTGGGGCGGAACGCTCTGCCTGCTCGCGGGGCTGACCCGGCCCACCGGGGTCGCGCTCGCCGCGGCGGTGGGAACGGCCGCGCTCTGGGAGGTCCTGCGGGGGCGCGGCACGCTGCGCACCGCGCTCGGCATGCTGCTCGCCCCGCTCGGCTTCCTCGGGTTCCTCGCCTGGGTCGGCGCCGTGAAGGGCCGCTGGGACGGCTACTTCCGGGTCCAGGACGCCTGGCGCTCGCACTTCGACCTCGGCCGCAGCACCCTGTACTCCTTCCGCGACCTGCTCACCGACGCCGACCAGGTCTGGCTGACCCAGGTGGTCGTCGCGGCCGTGCTGATCGGCGCGGTCGTCCTGTTCGGCATGTCCGTCATCCAGCGCCAGCCGCTCCCGTTGCTGCTCTACAGCGCGGCGATGCTCACCCTGGCGCTCGGCGACGCCGCCTACTTCAACTCGAGGGCCCGCTTCCTGCTGCCCGCCTTCGCCCTGCTGCTGCCCGTCGCCACCGGGCTCGCCCGGATCCGCAGCCGCGCGTCGCTGATGCTCCTGCTCGGCTCGGCCGCCGCCGTCTCGGCGGCGTACGGCGGCTTCGTGGCCTTCGTCTACCCGGACGCGCCGTAGCGGCCGCCCCCTCACCGGGGCGGATCCGGCGACCCGGGCCGGAGTGTCGGCGGCGGGTCATACACTCGGAATGCCATGACTAGCCTCTTTGACGACCTCCCGCTCCCCGGCTTCGAGAGTCCCTCGCTCGGGTCGAGCCCCGCCCACGACGAGCCGCCGCTGGACGAGGAGCCGCCGTACGAGGAGGCCATCCCCGACGGCCTGTTCGAGACCGACCTCGCCGCCCAGGACGAGCGCGACGCGTACTACCGCAACGGCCACGCCCGCCCCGTGATCGACCCGGAGCAGCTGCTCGAAGGCATGAACGACCCGCAGCGCGAGGCCGTCCTGCACCACGGCTCCCCGCTGCTGATCGTCGCCGGCGCGGGCTCCGGCAAGACCCGGGTGCTCACCCACCGGATCGCGTACCTGCTGGCCGCCCGCGGCGCCCAGCCCGGCGAGATCCTGGCGATCACCTTCACCAACAAGGCCGCCGGCGAGATGCGCGAGCGCGTCGAGCAGCTGGTCGGCCCGCGCGCCCGGGCGATGTGGGTCTCCACCTTCCACAGCGCCTGCGTGCGCATCCTGCGCCGCGAGTCGAAGCTGCTCGGCTTCACCTCGTCGTTCTCGATCTACGACTCGGCCGACTCGCAGCGCCTGATGTCCCTGGTCTGCCGGGACCTCGACCTGGACCCGAAGCAGTTCCCGCCGAAGTCCTTCACCGCCAAGGTCAGCAACCTCAAGAACGAGCTGATCGACGAGGAGACCTACGCCGACCGGGCCGCCAACCCGATGGAGAAGAAGCTGGCCGAGGCGTACACCCTCTACCAGCGGCGCCTGCGCGAGGCGAACGCGCTGGACTTCGACGACATCATCATGACCACGGTCAACCTGCTGCAGGCCTTCCCCGACGTCGCCGAGCACTACCGCCGGCGCTTCCGGCACATCCTGGTCGACGAGTACCAGGACACCAACCACGCCCAGTACACGCTGGTGCGCGAGCTCTCCGGCGGCGCCCTCTCCGACGCGCCGAAGCTCACCGCGGACGGCGACTTCGTCAACCCGACCGCGGCCCGGCTCGCCCAGGTCCCCCCGGCCGAGCTCTGCGTGGTCGGCGACGCCGACCAGTCGATCTACGCCTTCCGCGGCGCCACGATCCGCAACATCCTCCAGTTCGAGGAGGACTACCCCGACGCCACGACGATCCTGTTGGAGCAGAACTACCGCTCCACGCAGACCATCCTCACCGCCGCCAACGCCGTCATCGAGCGCAACACCAACCGGCGCAAGAAGAACCTCTGGACGGCCGGCGACCAGGGCGAGCGGGTGGTCGGCTACGTCGCCGACGACGAGCACGGCGAGGCCCAGTTCATCGCCGACGAGATCGACCGGCTCACCGACAGGGACGAGGCCCGGCCCGGCGACGTCGCGATCTTCTACCGCACCAACGCGCAGTCCCGCGTCTTCGAAGAGGTCTTCATCCGGGTCGGCCTGCCGTACAAGGTCGTCGGCGGCGTCCGCTTCTACGAGCGCAAGGAGGTCCGGGACATCCTGGCCTACCTGCGCGTCCTGTCCAACCCGGAGGACACCGTCCCGCTGCGGCGGATCCTCAACGTGCCCAAGCGCGGCATCGGCGAGCGCGCCGAGGCGATGGTCGACGCCCTCGCCGCCCGCGAGCGGATCAGCTTCGCCCAGGCGCTGCAGCGGGTCGACGAGGCGTACGGAATGGCCGCGCGCTCGGCCAACGCGGTGAAGAAGTTCAACGCGATGATGGCCGGCCTGCGGCAGGTCGTGGAGTCCGGCGCAGGCCCCGCCGCCGTGCTGGAGGCCGTGCTGGAGGAGTCCGGCTACCTCGCCGAGCTGCAGGCCTCCACCGACCCGCAGGACGAGACCCGGATCGAGAACCTCCAGGAGCTCGCCTCCGTCGCCCTGGAGTACGAGCAGGACCCGGGCGAGCGCCCCGAGGGCGAGGACGCCGAGGGCGCCCCGCCGGTCGGCTCGCTCGCCGACTTCCTGGAGCGCGTCGCGCTGGTCGCCGACTCCGACCAGATCCCGGACGACGAGGACGGCCAGGGCGTCATCACGATGATGACCCTGCACACCGCCAAGGGCCTGGAGTTCCCGGTGGTCTTCCTCACCGGCATGGAGGACGGGATCTTCCCGCACATGCGAGCCCTCAACCAGGTCAAGGAGCTGGAGGAGGAGCGCCGGCTCGCTTACGTCGGCCTGACCCGCGCCCGCCGGCGGCTCTACCTGACCCGCTCGGTGCTCCGCAGCGCCTGGGGCCAGCCCGCGTACAACCCGGCCTCCCGCTTCCTGGAGGAGATCCCGGACGGCCTCGTCGACTGGAAGCGCACCGGCGCGGCGGCCGTGCCCCCGGCCCGCGGCTTCTCGCCCTCGTCCTCCGGGGGGTCCCGCTCGTACGGCTCCTCCGGCGGTTCGGCCCGTTCGACGACGACGCCGCAGCCGGGCTGGGCGAAGTCCGCCCGGAAGGCGACCGAGCGCGAGGTGGTCGCGCTGGCCGTCGGCGACCGGGTCAGCCACGACTCCTTCGGCCTCGGCACCGTCGTCGCCACCCAGGGCGTCGGCGACAAGGCGCAGGCGACGATCGACTTCGGCACCACCGGCCGCAAGCAGCTGCTGCTGCGCTACGCGCCGGTCGAGAAGCTCTGAGTCGTCGAACCCGTCGGGCCGGCCCGCGCTGAGCGCCCGGGGCCCTCGCCCGGGGCGCTCAGCGCGGGTCGACCCCGTGGGCCAGCAGCCACGGCATCGGGTCGACCGGGGCCCGGCCACCGGGCCGCACCTCGAAGTGGAGGTGCGGCCCGGTGGCGTTCCCGGTCGACCCCGCCCATCCCACGACGTCGCCGGCCCGGACGGGCCCGCCGGGCAGCCGGTACCCGCGCAGGTGCCCGTACCAGGTCTCGGTGCCGTCCGCGGCGGTGACGACCGCCAGGTACCCGTAGGCGGCGCTCCAACCGGTGGTCACCGTGCCGTCGGTCGCGGCGCGGACGGGCGTGCCGGCCGGCACCGGGAAGTCGATGCCGGTGTGCCGGGCCGCCCAGTGCGGACCGGCCTGGCCGAAGCCCGCGCTCAGCCCCGCCCGCTCGACCGGCAGCACGTACAGCGGCCGCGGCGCGATGTCCGTGCCCCCGGCTTCCCCGGGCTGCTCCGGCCGGGGACGGCCGCGGGCGGCGAGCGCCGCCCGGGCCAGCTCCCGGTCGGCCCGGTCGGGGCCGGGCCGCTCGCCGGCGGGGCCGCGGGAGGGGAACGAGGGGCCGGAGGGCGCCGGGCCGGGCAGCCGGGTGCGGTCCGCGTGCACGGTCGCGGCCGCGACCCCGAAGACCCCGAGGGTGGCCGCCGACGGCAGGGCGACGGTGAGCACCGCCCGCCGGGTGGTGCTCGTCCGCGGGCCGCGGTGCTGGCCGCGGGGCCGCTCGGCGCCGCCGGCCGGGCCGGGGAGCTGCCGGTGGATCGGGATACGGATCGGGATGCGGACGGGGGAGCGTCTGACCGTCATCGCGCCGCCTCCTCGGAATCGGGAGTGACCGGGAGAAAACAGTCGAGACTGTAGACCTTGATCACGATCCAGGACGAAGTGCGCATCTCAGCACGCGTGGCGCTCCGTCAGGGGTCCTGCGGCCCATGCCTCCAGGGCGAGCCGGACGACGGCGACCGCCCGCGGGTGGGCCGGCAGTCCGACGTGGCCCGCGCCCGGCACGGCCACGTTGGCGGCGTCCAGGTCGGGATGGTCCAGCCGGGCGCCGCGGCGGGGCAGCACCACCTCGTCCAGCCCGCCGCGGACGGCCGTGAAGCGGCTGGTGCAGCCCGGCGCAGGCAGTCGCAGTTCGGCCAGCAGGTCGCTGCCCGGCCGCAGCTGACGGGTGATCGGGAAGGGGTTGGGCAGCAGGGCCGCCGTCGTCCCCTCGTGCGGGGTGGCCAGGGTGACCACCTCGGGGACGAGTTCGTGCCCGCCGAGGCGCTGCACGTAGTAACGGGCGATCAGGCCGCCCAGGCTGTGCCCGACCAGGGCGACGGGGCGGCCCCCGTGCGCCTGTGCCGCCCACTCGACGTGCCGGGCGAGCAGCACGGCGGCGGCCCGCACGTCGCGGGTCAGCGGCGAGTAGTTGAGGGCGTGCAGGTGCGTCCAGCCGTGCCGGTGCAGATCACGGCGGAGCGGCCCGAACACGGCCCGGTTGTCGACGAATCCGTGCAGCAGCAGCACGGGGTCGTGCCGGGGCGGCGCGGCGGGCGGCGCCGGGCGGTCCGGGCACGGACGGGGCCGTCGCTCCGGTGGGATTCCGGTGGGGTAGCGGACCAAGTGGTGCGCGAGCGCGGCGGCTTCCGCGCCCGCGCCGCGGACGGTGGCGGCCGTCCGCTGGAACGGGATCGTCATGCGGCTCTCCCCGGCAGGACGGCGCGGGGCCCCTGCGGCGGCCGACGCAGGGGAGACGGAAGAGCTGGTACCAGGGGTGGCTGACGGGCAGCCCTGTGATTTTCCCCGCCAGTCCGCAACCGAAAACCGCCGACGGGTGCACTCCGCGTTACGCTGCCAGCAGGCCCGCCGGAGGCCGTGGACACCGCGCCCGCGTCCGGGCGGGGCGGCCGGGCCGTGGACGACGAGGTCCAGGAGGCTGTGATGGGTGTGTCGGGGCCGATCCGCGTGGTGGTCGCCAAACCGGGGCTGGACGGCCACGACCGGGGCGCGAAGGTGATCGCACGCGCGCTGCGCGACGCCGGTATGGAGGTCATCTACACCGGCCTGCACCAGACCCCGGAGCAGATCGTCGACACGGCGATCCAGGAGGACGCCGACGGCATCGGGCTGTCCATCCTCTCCGGTGCCCACCTGACCCTCTGCGCACGCGTGATGGAGCTGCTGCGCGAACGCGAGGCCGAGGACATCACGGTCTTCTGCGGCGGGATCGTCCCCGAGGAGGACATCGCCCGGCTCAAGGAGCTCGGCATCGCCGACGTCTTCACCCCCGGCACCACGACCGGGTCGGTGGTCGACTGGGTCGAGGCGAACCTCCGCCGCGCGGGCTGACCACCGGCCCGCCGTACGCGGCCCTTCAGGGCGCGAGTTCGGCGAACATGGCAGCCCGCAGCCGGAGCGTCTCCGCGAGACGGGTGAAGGTGTCGGCCCAGGCGGTGTCGGGCGCGGCGTCGGCGGCGAGCGCCTCCACCGCGGGGGCGGCCTCCGGGGCGAGCGCCCGCTCCGTCATGCCGAGCACCCCGCTGTGGCTCCACGGGTAGGCCCCGGAGCCGGCCGCCCGCTCCAGCGCGGCGACGACCGCGGTGGAGAGCGGCGGCGTCCACGGGGTGGCACAGGCCCCGAGCAACTGGAAGGCGTCGCCGAGCCCGTGGGCCCGGATGAACGCCGCCGTCCAGGCCGCCCGCTCCACCGGCGGCAGGACGGCCAGCAGCTTCGCCGGGGCGCCCGCCGTCCGCTCGGCGCCGCCCGGCCGGGGCGCCGGGCCGAGCAGGGCGCGCGCCCAGGCCTCGTCGTGCTGCCGGACGGCGGCCCGTGCCCAGGCCTCCCGAAGGTCCGCCGACCAGTCGGTGCCGTCGGCCTCGCCGCCCTCCCGTGCGGGCAGCCGCAGCACCTGCTGCGGGGTCAGGCCGGTGGCGTCCGTCCACAGCGCGAGCGGGGCGGCGGCCACGATCTCGCCGAGCCACCAGGAGCGCTGCCCGCGCCCGGTGGGCGACTTGAGCGGTATGCCGTCGCGCTGCATCGCCGCGTCGCACTCGGCGGGCGGGGCGACGGCGAGCAGGCCGTCGAGCGGGTGCACGCAGGCGCGGGCGCGCTCGGCCATCCGGGCGGCGAGGGCCGAGCCGGGCAGGGTGGAGAGCAGCTCCGCGGCGGTGGTGCGGACGTTCTTGCTGCGGTCGCCGAGGGCGGCCTCCAGGAACTCCTCGTCCGCCGTGGACAGCCCCTCCTGCAGGGCGTCGAGGAAGAGCAGGCGGTCCTCGGCCCGCTCGGTGCCCCAAGTGGAGCGCAGCAGGGCGAGGCCGGCCGCCGGGTCGCGGCGGCGCAGCCTGGTCAGGTGGGTGACCCGCTCGGCGAACAGGCCCTCCTGCCAGATCTGCTCGCCGGCCGCCGGATCGTGCCGGGCGTCGGCGGCGCCTGCCGCTCCTACCGCGCCGGTCGCACCCGCGGTGCGGCCGACGAAGCGCCAGTCCGGGTTCTGTCCGGCCAGCCAGCGGCCGAGCGGGCCGGCCAGGGCCACCACGTCGGGGCGCAGCTCGCTGCGGGCGCGGGCGGTGTCCAGCAGGGCGGGCACGTGCGCCGGCGGCAGCCGGTAGCCGTGCGCCCGGGCGGCGGCCAGCCACTGGGGGAGCAGCTCGGTGAGGTTGGCGAGGCTGGTGTCCGGGCCGCGGCCGCCCAGCAGGAAGCCGAGCCGGCGGGCGGCCGGCTCCGGCAGCTCCGGCCGGCCGTCCTCCTCCGCCGGGGCGGGCAGGGCCGGGGCGGGCAGGGCCCGGGCACCGGCGCGGCGCCGGACGGTGGCCAGCGCGGCCAGGTCGAGCAGGGCCGTCGCCGGGTCGGTGCGGTCGACGGCCCCGGCCGCGGCGGCGGACGCGGGCGAACCGGCCGGGCCGGGCAGCGGCCGTCGGTCGGTGCCGAGCAGGGCGGTGGTCTGCAGCTCGGACCAGCTGTCGTGGGCGGTGGTGGTCGGTGCCGTCACGGCCGGCCTCCCGTCGGGTGGGTCTGGTGGGGATGGCGGTCGGTGTCCGTCCGGGGCGCGGTCACCGGTCGAGGCCGATCGCGCGGCCGTCCGCCGACCAGGCGGTGACCGGGGCGTACCCGGCGTGCCCGTACTCGCCGAACAGCGTGACCGGGTGGCCGGCCGAGAGCGCGGCCAGCCGCCACAGCGCCGGCTCCGGCGTGGCGCCGCGCTTGAGCGGGACGGCGCTGCGGCCGTCCGTCAGCTGCCAGCCGTCGGGGCCGAGGACGGGCACCACCCCGGCCAGCACGGCGGGCCAGGCCTCCAGCCACGGGTCGTCGGCGACGGCCTCGCCGTAGCCGGCCACCGCCTCGGCGGGGGAGACCCCGGCGGGCGGCCCGGCCGGGGCGGCCGCCGGCTCGCCGTGGCGGGTGCCGAGGACGGCGCGCAGCGGGCGGGCGGCCGGGTGGAAGGCCAGCTCGGCCTCCAGCACCTGCCCGGTCGGCAGGGCGGTCTCGGGTGCCCGGCCGGGGCTGCCGAAGGAGAGCAGCAGGGCCGGGCGGCCGGTCTTGGTGCCGCGCAGCCAGATCCGGCGGGTGGTCAGCCGGTCGTCGGCGGTGTCGCGGCTGCCGAGGACGTGCCAGCGGTCGCGCACCGTCGGGCCGGCCAGCACCTCGTCCGCGCCGGTGCTGAACCCGACCCGGGTGCGGACCGTGGCGGCGAGCGGCGCGGGCAGTCCGTCCACCCGGCCGTAGGCGCCGGCCAGCAGGTGCAGCAGGGCGTACTCCTCCAGCAGGGAGTCCTGCGGGGTGTGGGCGAGCTCGCGGGCGCGGGCGGCCAGGCCCGGTGCCTGGGCGTCGACCATCCGGGCCGCGACCTCCTCCCAGCCGCCGGGGGCGGTGGTGTCGGCCAGGCCGCGCCGGACGGCGTCCGAGAGCCGCAGCCGCAGCTCCTGCGCGCCGGCGGCGACCCGGGCGGCGCGCTGGGCGGCCCGCCTGCGCGCCGCCGGGTCGTCCGCGGAGGACTCCCGGCGCTCCTGATGCCGGACGGCCCGCTGCTCGGCGGCGCCCTGACGTCTGGCCAGCCATTCGGCCACCCACCCCGGCTGCGCCGCCGCCTCCGCGACCGCCGGGGAGCCGGCGCTCCACAGCAGCAGCAGGCCGAGCACGTGCTTGCACGGGAACTTCCGGCTGGGGCAGGTGCACTTGTACGCCGGCCCGGAGAAGTCGACGCAGGGGAAGTACGGCGTCCTCCCGCTGCCCTTGCAGGCGCCCCACAGCGCGCCGCCGCCCCAGCCCGCGTCCGACCACGGCGCGGGCGCGGACAGCTTGCCGGCCGCCTTCAGCGACGCCTGGTCCGGCGCGAGCGACAGGACGTGTTCGTTGCTCCAGCGTTCCTCCATGCCGACGACGCTAGGACGGGCCACTGACATCCGGTCCGATCGAACTGACGGCCGGTCACCGTGGCGTCCCGGCTTGTCAGTGGGCTCGTGCATGGTGGTTCCAGCAGGCCGGAAGGGTGTACGGAGAAGCCCGTCCCGGCCCTGCCGCACCGCGTTCCGGCGGGCCGTCCGCGGCCGTCCCGTCCGCCGCGCACCCGTCCCCGCGCCCTGCCCGCACCCTGCCACAGCCATGCCCGGCGGCCGTACCCAGGAGATGTCGATGACCACCGAGACGACCACCCGTACGAGTGAAGTCCTCCGCCTCCACGCCGAGGACGCCTTCGCCGCCGAGCTCGCCGCGCTCGCCGCCGCCGACGACCGCCCCCGCCCCGCCCGCTGGCGGCTCTCGCCCTGGGCCGTCGCCACCTACCTGCTCGGCGGCACACTGCCCGACGGCACCGTGATCACCCCCAAGTACATCGGCCCGCGCCGGGTGGTCGAGGTCGCCGTCACCACCCTGGCCACCGACCGGGCCCTGCTGCTGCTCGGCGTGCCCGGCACCGCCAAGACCTGGGTCTCCGAGCACCTCGCCGCCGCCGTCAGCGGCGACTCCACCCTGCTCGTCCAGGGCACCGCCGGCACTCCCGAGGAGGCCGTCCGCTACGGCTGGAACTACGCCCAGCTGCTCGCCAACGGCCCCAGCCGACAGGCCCTGGTGCCCTCCCCGGTCATGCGGGCGATGGCCGACGGCAAGATCGCCCGCGTCGAGGAGCTCACCCGCATCCCGGCCGACGTCCAGGACAGCCTGATCACCATCCTGTCCGAGAAGACCCTGCCGGTGCCGGAGCTCGGCGACGAGACGCAGGCCGTCCGCGGCTTCAACCTGATCGCCACCGCCAACGACCGCGACCGCGGCGTCAACGACCTCTCCTCCGCGCTGCGCCGCCGCTTCAACACCGTCGTGCTGCCGCTGCCCGCCACGCTCGACGAGGAGGTCGACATCGTCGGCCGCCGGGTCAACCAGCTCGGCCGCTCCCTGGACCTGCCCGAGCTGCCCACCGGCGCCGAGGAGATCCGCCGCGTCGTCACCGTCTTCCGCGAGCTGCGCTCCGGCGTCACCGCCGACGGCCGCACCAAGGTCAAGACGCCCAGCGGCACGCTCTCCACCGCCGAGGCGATCTCGGTGCTCACCAACGGCCTCGCCCTCGCCACCCACTTCGGCGACGGCATGCTCCGCGCCGGTGACGTCACGGCCGGCATCGTCGGCGCCGTCGTCCGCGACCCGGTCGCCGACCGCACGGTCTGGCACGAGTACGTCGAGGGCGTGCTCCGCGAGCGGGACGGCTGGAAGGACTTCTACCGCGCCGCCCGCGAGCACGCGCACTGACCCGGCCGCCGCGGCCCCAGCCCACCGAGAGAACCATCCGAGAGCGAGGTCCACGACCATGAGCGCAGAGGTCACCCTGCTCGGCGTCCGCCACCACGGGCCCGGCTCCGCCCGCGCGGTGGCCGCCGCCCTGGAGCAGCTGAAGCCCGACGCGGTGCTGATCGAGGGCCCGCCGGAGGCCGACGCGATCGCCGCGCTCGCCGCGGACAAGGAGATGCAGCCGCCGGTCGCCCTGCTCGCCCACGTCGTCGACGACCCGGCCAGGGCCGCCTTCTGGCCGTTCGCCGTGTTCTCGCCCGAATGGGTGGCCCTGCGGTACGCCGCCGACCACGACGTCCCGGTCCGCTTCGTCGACCTGCCCGCGGCGCACACCTTCGCGCTCGCCGAAGCCCCGTCGGGCGTGCCGGGGGGCACGTCCGACGAGGCGGCGGAGGCGGAGGGCGGCATCGGCGACCCGATCGCCGCCCTCGCCGAGGCCGCCGGCCACGACGACCCCGAGCGCTGGTGGGAGGACGTCGTCGAGCACCGCGCCCCCGACGGGGACGCCCTCGCCCCCTTCGCCGCGGTCGCCGAGGCCATGACCGCGCTGCGCGAGACCGCCCCGGCCGGGCCGCGCGCCCGCCGCGACGACCTGCGCGAGGCGTACATGCGCCAGCAGATCCGCGCCGCCCGCCGGGCCGGCCACCGGCGGATCGCGGTGGTCTGCGGCGCCTGGCACGTCCCCGCCCTGCAGACCATGCCCACCGCCGCCCACGACCGCGCCCTGCTCGCCGGCCTGCCCAAGGTGAAGACCCGGATCACCTGGGTGCCCTGGACGCACCGCCGGCTCGCCCAGCACACCGGCTACGGCGCCGGCATCGACTCGCCCGGCTGGTACCACCACCTCTTCACCAGCCCCGACCGGCCGGTCACCCGCTGGATGACCGGCATCGCCGACCTGCTCCGCGCCGAGGACCACCCGGTCTCCTCCGCGCACGTCATCGAGGCCGTCCGGCTCGCCGAGACGCTCGCCGTGCTCCGCGGCCGCCCGCTCGCCGGCCTCGGCGAGACCCTCGACGCCGTCCGGTCCGTGATGTGCGACGGCTCCGACGTCACCCTCGCCCTCGTCCACGACCGGCTGGTGGTCGGCGAGGCCCTCGGCGAGGTCCCGGACGGCGCCCCCGCCGTCCCGCTCCAGCGCGACCTCGCCCGCCTCCAGCGCAGCCTGCGCCTCAAGCCGGAGGCCGCCGAGCGGGAGCTCGTCCTCGACCTGCGCAAGGACCTCGACGCCGAGCGCTCCCGCCTGCTGCACCGGCTGCGGCTGCTCGGCATCGACTGGGGCGCCCCGGCCCGCTCCGCCGTCAACTCCACCGGCACCTTCCGGGAGACCTGGCGGCTGCACTGGGAGCCCGAGTACGCCGTCCGCGTCGTCGAGGCCGCCCACTGGGGCACCACCGTCGAGGACGCGGCCTGCGGCAAGGCCGCCCGGCAGGCCGCCGACGCCACCGACCTCGCCGACCTCACCGGCCTCGTCGAGCAGTGCCTGCTCGCCGGCCTCACCGGCGCCCTGCCCGCCGTCATGCGGGCCCTCGCCGACCGGGCCGCCCTGGACACCGACGTGGCGCACCTCGCCGCCGCCCTGCCCGCCCTCGTCCGCGCGCTGCGCTACGGGGACGTCCGCGGCACCGACGCCACCGCCCTCGACGGCGTCGCCCGCGGCCTCGCCGAGCGGATCGGCGTCGGCCTGCCGCCCGCCTGCACCGGGCTCGACGCCGACGGCGCCGCGGCCATGCGCGCCCACCTCGACGCCGTCCACGCCGCCGTCGGCCTGCTGCCGCCCGCCGCCGGTGACGGCCCGGGCGACCACCCCGCCGAGCGGTGGGCCGCCGCCCTGCACTCCCTCGCCGCCCGCGAGCCCTCCGGCGGCCCCGCCACCGGCGTGCCCGGCCTGCTGCGCGGCCGAGCCGTCCGACTGCTCCTCGACGAGGGCCGGCTCGACTCCGCGGAGGCCGGCCGCAGGATGGGCCTGGTGCTCTCCCCGGCCGGCGCCCCCGCCGACGCGGCCGGCTGGATCGAGGGCTTCCTGGCCGGCGGCGGCGCCCTGCTGCTGCACGACACCGCCCTGCTCGGCCTCCTCGACGACTGGCTCACCGGCGTCCCCGGCGACACCCTGATCGACCTGCTGCCGGTGCTGCGCCGCACCTTCTCCGGCCTGGAGGCGGGCGTGCGCCGCACCATCGGCGAGCGCGCCGCGGCCGGCCCGCTCGGCACCGGGGCGGCCGCCGCGGCCGCCCCGCCCGAGGAGCTCGACGAGCAGCGCGCGGACGCCGTCCTGCCCGTCCTCGCCCTCCTGCTCGGCCTGCCGGACGTGACGACGGCGCCGCTGCTGCCCCGCATCCCGCGCCAGCCCACCGGCCGCAACACCTGACGGGCGGGCCGCCCCGGAGCCCGCCGCCATGTCAGTCCCGGCTGGTTGCATGGCTGTTGGGACGCCGTCACCGTGCCGCCCGCCCGGGCTCCGGCCGCCCCGCCCGTCCGTACCCGCACCTGCATCCGTACGCGCACCCGAGGAGCACCCATGACCGCCACCCGCGCTCCGCTGGACCCGGCCGACGAGCGGCTGCGCCGTTGGCGGATGGTGCTCGGCGGCGAGGCCGACGGCACGGGCCACCGCCCGAGCGGGCGGGACGCCGCCATGGACGGCGCGCTCGCCGCGCTCTACCGCGGGGCGGACGCCGAGGGCGGCCGCGGCGCCGCGCGCAGTGCCGGCCTCGGCGGTTCGGCGCCGCAGGTGGCCCGCTGGCTCGGCGACATCCGCGAGTACTTCCCGACCACGGTCGTCCAACTGATGCAGCAGGACGCGATCTCCCGGCTCGGCCTGGACCGGCTGCTGCTGGAGCCGGAGATGCTGGAGGCCGTGGAGCCGGACGTCCACCTGGTCGGCACCCTGCTCTCGCTCAAGCACGCCCTGCCGGAGACCACCCGGGAGACGGCCCGGGCGGTGGTCGGCAAGGTGGTGGCCGACCTGGAGCGCCGCCTCGCCGACCGTACCCGGGCGACCCTCGGCGGCGCGCTCGACCGCTCCGCCCGGGTGAACCGCCCCCGGCACCGGGACATCGACTGGAACCGCACCATCCGCGCCAACCTCAAGAACTACCTGCCCGAGGCGGGCCCGGACGGCACCGGCACCGTCGTCCCGGAGCGGCTGATCGGCTACGCCCGGGCGCAGCGCGCGGTGAAGAAGGACGTCGTCCTCTGCATCGACCAGTCCGGTTCGATGGCGGCGTCGGTGGTGCACTCGGCGGTGTTCGGCGCGGTGCTGGCGTCGATGCGCAGCCTGGACACCCGGCTGGTCGTCTTCGACACCTCCGTCGTCGACCTGACCGAGCAGCTGAGCGACCCGGTGGACGTGCTGTTCGCGACCCGGCTCGGCGGCGGCACCGACATCAACCGCGCCCTCGCCTACTGCCAGTCGAGGATCACCCGGCCGTCCGAGACGATCGTGGTGCTGATCAGTGACCTGTACGAGGGCGGCATCCGCAACGAGATGCTCAAGCGGGTCGCCGCGATGAAGGCGGCCGGGGTGCAGTTCATCGCGCTGCTCGCGCTCTCCGACGAGGGCGCCCCCGCCTACGACCGCGCGCACGCCGCGGCCCTGGCGGAGCTCGGCGCCCCGGCCTTCGCCTGCACGCCGGACGTCTTCCCGGAGATCATGGCCGCGGCGATCGAGAAGCGCCCGCTGCCGGTGCCGGACAACGGCTGAGCCGCCTCACCCGTTCGGGTGCGGGATGTCCGCATCTCACGGCATCGGCATTGTCGATGAGAGACCGGCTCCCGGCCTGCCGGGTGCACCCGTTGTGACGGTTCTCACCAAGCCCGACCCCGCCACGGGCGAAACACGCCCGTCGTACGGGGATAACCTGCCACACGGACGTGACGCGCGTGTTGATTGACGGTGCGCCCGGCGCTGTACGGACCGCAAGGCCGTAGCTCTGCGTACCCGCGCAGCCCCGACGACCCGCAGCGAAGATCCTGCCGTGGCACGCTCGAAGAGACACAATCCGCGACCACGAACAAGGACAAACACGTGGACCTGTTCGAGTACCAGGCGAGGGACCTCTTCGCCAAGCACGGTGTGCCCGTGCTTGACGGCGATGTCATCGAGAACGCCGCAGACGCTGCCGCCATCGCGGAGCGCTTCGGCGGCCGCGCCGTCGTCAAGGCTCAGGTGAAGGTCGGCGGCCGAGGCAAGGCCGGCGGCGTCAAGCTCGCCTCCGACCCGGCGGACGCCGTCGCCAAGTCCGAGGCCATCCTCGGCATGGACATCAAGGGCCACACCGTCCACAAGGTGATGCTGGCCCAGACCGCGGACATCAAGGACGAGTACTACGTCTCGTTCCTGCTGGACCGCACGAACCGCACCTTCCTGGCGATGGCCAGCGTCGAGGGCGGTGTCGAGATCGAGGTCGTGGCGGAGGAGAACCCCGACGCGCTCGCGAAGATCCCGGTCGACGCCAACGAGGGCTGCACCCCGGAGAAGGCCGCCGAGATCGTCGCCGCCGCGAAGTTCCCGGCCGACGTCGCCGACCAGGTCGCCGAGGTCCTCCAGCAGCTCTGGAAGGTCTTCATCGCCGAGGACGCGCTCCTCGTCGAGGTCAACCCGCTGATCAAGTCGGGCGAGGGCAAGATCATCGCGCTCGACGGCAAGGTCTCGCTGGACGAGAACGCCGACTTCCGCCAGCCGGAGCACGAGGCGCTCGAGGACAAGGCCGCCGCGAACCCGCTGGAGGCCGCGGCCAAGGCCAAGGGCCTCAACTACGTCAAGCTCGACGGCCAGGTCGGCATCATCGGCAACGGCGCGGGCCTCGTCATGAGCACCCTCGACGTGGTCGCCTACGCCGGTGAGAACCACGGCGGCGTGAAGCCCGCCAACTTCCTCGACATCGGTGGCGGCGCCTCCGCCGAGGTCATGGCGAACGGCCTGGAGATCATCCTGGGCGACGCCGACGTCAAGTCGGTCTTCGTCAACGTCTTCGGCGGCATCACCGCGTGCGACGCGGTCGCCAACGGCATCGTGCAGGCCCTGGCCCTCCTCGAGGAGAAGGGCGAGGCCGTCACCAAGCCGCTCGTCGTCCGCCTGGACGGCAACAACGCCGAGCTGGGTCGCAAGATCCTGACCGACGCCAACCACCCGCTCGTTCAGCAGGTGGACACCATGGACGGTGCGGCCGACCGCGCCGCCGAGCTGGCCAACGCCAAGTAAGGAAGGGGACTTTCACATGGCTATCTTCCTTACCAAGGACAGCAAGGTCATCGTCCAGGGCATGACCGGCTCCGAGGGCATGAAGCACACCCGCCGCATGCTCGCCTCCGGCACCCAGATCGTCGGCGGTGTGAACCCGCGCAAGGCCGGCACCACGGTCGACGTCGACGGCACCGAGGTGCCCGTCTTCGGCTCCGTCGCCGAGGCCATGGAGAAGACCGGTGCCGACGTCACCGTCATCTTCGTCCCGCCGAAGTTCACCAAGGATGCCGTCGTCGAGGCGATCGACGCCGAGATCGGCCTCGCGGTCGTCATCACCGAGGGCGTGCCGGTCCACGACTCGGCCGCCTTCTGGGCGTACGCCGGTGCCAAGGGCGGCAAGACCCAGATCATCGGCCCGAACTGCCCCGGCCTGATCTCCCCCGGACAGTCGAACGCGGGCATCATCCCCGCCGACATCACCGGCCCGGGCAAGATCGGCCTGGTCTCCAAGTCCGGCACCCTGACCTACCAGCTCATGTACGAGCTGCGTGACCTGGGCTTCTCCTCGGCCGTGGGCATCGGTGGCGACCCCGTCATCGGCACCACCCACATCGACGCCCTCAAGGCGTTCCAGGAGGACCCGGAGACCGAGGTCATCGTGATGATCGGTGAGATCGGCGGCGACGCCGAGGAGCGTGCCGCGGCCTTCATCGCCGAGCACGTCACCAAGCCGGTCGTCGGCTACGTCGCGGGCTTCACCGCGCCCGAGGGCAAGACCATGGGCCACGCCGGCGCCATCGTCTCCGGCTCCTCCGGCACCGCCCAGGCGAAGAAGGAGGCCCTCGAGGCCGCCGGCGTCAAGGTCGGCAAGACGCCGTCCGAGACCGCCCGCCTGGCCCGCGAGCTCTTCGCGACCGTCAAGTAAGGCCCCGGCAGGCCCCAGGGCCGACGCCACGTGCGAGGGCGCCGCGGACATCCGTCCGCGGCGCCCTCGCCGTCTTCTCCCGGCTCCCCGGGTCGTTTCCCCGGGCCGCTTCCCGGGTCAGGGGAGCAGCCGGGGGACGTCCGCCGGGGCGAGCGTCGCGCAGGGCCACAGCGGCGCGCACGGCACCGGGACCGGCAGCGCGTCCGCGGGCCGGGTCAGTGCCACGGGACCGGTCACCGGCTGCCCGTCGTGCGGGGGCGCGCCCTCGGTCACCGTTCCGTCGCCCGGGCCGCTCGTCCCGTCCGTCCCGTCCTGCGGGGCCGTGGACGGCGTGTCCCCGTCCGGGAGGCCCGTGCCGCCGTCCGCGGCCCCGCTCGGGGCCGCTCCCGGCCGTGGGGCCGTCGGACTGCACCAGGGGCTCCGCAGCCCCGGCTCGCGGCCGGGCGCGGCCGGACCCGAACTGCCCGTACCGGCCGCGGAGCACACCTCCGGCGGCGGGGACGCCTCCGTCTGCGGCGCCGCCGCGGGCCGGGCCCGGCGGGCCGTGTCGTCGGGCCCGCCGACCACCAGGGTGACGACCATCGCGCCGGCCGTGCCGAGCACCAGCAGCCCCGCCGCGCCGGTGACCGCGTGCGCCCGGCGGCGGCCCCCGGCGGCGAGCCGGGCCGGCGAGGGCACCCGCGGCGACGGGCAGGCCCGCACCGCCGCCTCGAACAGCAGCGCGCCGAGCGCCGGGCCGAACCCCGGCGCCGACGGGTCGGCACCGACCACCTCCGGCACCGTCCGGGACAGCTCCTCGCGCGCCGCCAGGACCCGCCCCGCGGCCGCGGCCGTGCTGGACTCCACCTCCTCCGCCACCGCCGCCACCGGCAGGCCCACCGCGTCGTGCAGCACCACCGCCCGGCGCTGCGGCCGGGTCAGCCGGTGCATCGCGGCGAGCAGCGCCCGGTCCCGGGCGGTCGGACGGTTCTCGTCCGGTCGGCGGCGGGCCCGCTCGCCCTTCACCTTGATCCTCCGGTGCGGCAGGTGGTGCCTGCCCGCACGACGGGGACCGCCCCGCCGCCACGGCGACAGCGCCGACTCGAACGCCGCCGCCCGGACCCAGCCCTCCGGGTCGGGCAGCTCCGCCACCTCGTCCCACCGCAGCGCCGCCGCCCCCAGGGCGATCCGCACACTGCGGGCCGCCCGGTGCGGCGATCCGGTGACCAGGAACGTCTGCTGCACCAGCCGGGCGTGCACGGCCGCACTGAACGCGGCGAACTCCGGCCGGCGGCGGGGCGGCGCCCCGGCCAGCGGCGGGCGGGGGAGCGGAGCGGACGGCCGCTCCTGCGGGCGGGCCTGCGGCGGCTCGGGCTCCTCGGGCGGCCGGGGCCCGTCCGGCGTCCGCGGAGGCTCCTCCGGCGTCGGCGGCGAGGGTCCGACCGCGGCCCCGGCCGGCACCGGGCCGGGCTCGGCGGGCCCGGTCGGCACGGTTGGCCCGGCCGCCCCGGGGGTTTCCGGGGGTGCCGGAGGGGTGGGTTCAGCGGCGGTCCCGGGCGTCCCCAGCAGGGCGGCCAGACGGGCGGCCTCGGCGCGCGAGCCGACCCCCAGCTTCCGCATCGCCCGGTTGAGGTGCTTGCGGACGGTCGCGGGGGCGATGCCGAGCGCGGCGGCGACGGCCCGGTCGTCGTCCCCCGCCGCCATCCGGGCGACGACCTGCGCCTCACGCGGGGTCAGCCGCTGCAGCAGCCGGGCGGCGTCCTTCCGCGCCCGGTCCGACGGGGCCGCGGCGGGCGGCCGGGCAGCGGTGGCCGGGCCGGTGGGGTCGTCCCCGGCCCGATCGGCCTTCGAAGGTGCGGTCACCGCGGCTCCCCGCGGCGGCTGCAGAGTCGAATAAGGCACATAAGCAAATAATCCGGGACACGGCGAAGGTTTGCCGCTTCACGGGGCGCAACGGGTGATCTTGGGAGCATGTGGCCCATGACGCAGTTGATGGGCCGTCCGTTCCTGGGCCTGCCCGACGATCTGGGCTCCCGCTCCCCGTTCGCCGACCTGCTCGTCGGCGCCCGAACGGCCCTCCTCGCCCTCTCCGTGATCGCCGTCCCCGTCCTCGGTCTCTGGGTGCTCACCCCGTACGGCGACGTCACCGCCCGCGGTGCCCTCCGGCTCGCCTGCGCCCTCTGGCTGCTCGGCCACGGGGCACCGCTCACCCGCGGTCCGGGCGGTGCACCCTTCACCCTCACCCCGCTGCTCCTCACCGCCGTCAGCGCCGGCCTGCTCCGCCGCGCGGGGGCCAGGGCCGGGGCACGCGCCCCGCACGGCACGGGAGCCTGGCGGTCCGCCCTGCCGCTGGGCATCGGATACCTCGCGGTGGCCGCACTGGCCGTCGCCGAGTGCAGCGGCAGCGAAGCCGTCCTGACCGCCGACCCGGTCACCGACCTCCCCGTCGTCGCGGCCGTCACCGCCGCCGGCCTGGCCTGGGGAGTCCTGGCCGGCCACGGCCACGCGCAGCCGGGCCCACCGGCCCTCCCGCCGGCCCTCCTGCCGGCCGTGCTCGCCGACCGGCTCCGCTCCTGGGCGGCCGCGGACTGGGTGCCGCCGCGGGACGCCACCGCAGCCCTGCGTCGCGCCGCGGGCAGCTGGCTGCTCGGTCTGCTCGCCGCCGGGGGCCTCCTGCTCACCACCGCCGTCGCCCTCGGCACCGCGGGCAGCACCGCCGCCGGCCTCGCGGACGGCCCCGCGGGCGTCCTCGGACTCCTCCTCGCCTGCACCCTGTTGCTGCCGAACGCCGTGCTCTGGGCCGCCGCCTACGCGCTGGGGCCGGGCTTCGCCGTCGGCACCGGCACCACCGTCTCACCGGTGGCCACCCACCTGGGCGCGGTGCCCGAGTTCCCGCTCTTCGCGCTCCTCCCGACCGACGGCCCCGGCGCCGCCGGTCAGGCCGTCCTGGCGGTCCTGCCCCTGCTCGCGGGCGTCGTGCCCGCCCTGCTGCTCGGACGGGCCGCCGCAGGCCGCGGCACCAGCCGCCCCTGGCACCCGGCCGGTACCGCGCTGGTCGCGTTCGCCGCCGTGCTCACGGTCTCGGCCGCCGCCGCGGCGGCCTCCTGGTCCGCCGGAGGCGCACTCGGGCCCGGACGGATGGCCGCCCTGGGCCCCGTCCCCTGGCAGGCCGCCCTGACCGCCGCGGGCTGGTCCGCCGCCGTCGTGCCGCCCGGAGCCCTGCTCGCCCGCTGGCTGCTCACCCGCACGGCCGACCGGGCCCTCCCGCCGACCCCGGCGACGGCCCGCCTCACCGCCTGGTCCACCGCCGCCCGTTGCCCCCGCCTGCGCCGCACCCTCCACGACGCCGTCACCCGCCTCGCCGCCCTCCACCCCGACGACACCTGACGGGGAACCGGAAGTCCAGGGGCGCGGGGAACTGCGCAACCCCGGGACGGGCTTACCTGGCGGGTTCGGGTGAAGCACGCAGCAGGGGCGCGGGGAACTGCGCAACCCCGGGACGGGCGCACCTCGCGCTGCCGGGCACGCCGAACCCACGGGCGCGCGAACCGCACCCCCGCCCCCGAGGCACCCGGCGTCAGCGGCTGCCGGGGTTGGTCAGCTGGGTGATGACGTCCGGGGCGAGGTTGTTGCAGCTCTGCGCCGCCTCGTTGGTCAGGGCGTCGTTCACGCAGGTCACGTAGTCGTGGTAGTAGAGCTGGACGCCGAAGACGGACAGCGTGAAGATCAGGGCGACACCGCCCGTCAGCAGCCCGCCGAGCGCGGCGGGCACCTGCGGCCGGGTGGGCTGCGGCTGGGCCCAGCCGCCGACCCGGGCGGTGCCGAGGGCGTGCGGGTTGCCGCCGGCCGCGGCGTGCGGGGCGGGGGAGGCGGCCGACGCCGGACGCTCGGCCCGCAGCGCGCTGATCCCCCAGTACAGCGCCAGTGCACCGAGCAGCAGCGCGAGGTACCGCATGCCGGTGATCGCGCAGAACAGGCCGGCCATGCCGGCGCTCAGCGCGTAGCGGGCGCGCCGCTGCACCGGGTCGGTCGGGTCGAAGCGGGGCTGCTGCGGCTCGGACCATCCGCCCCGGTAGCCCGGGCTCCACGGGTGCGGCGGCGGCACCCGGTCGTCGTCCCGGTCGCCGTCCTCCGGCCGCTCGGTCGGGGGCTGCTGCGGAGCGCGCGGCTGCCACGGCCGGTCGGGGGCATCCGCCGGCGGCGGCGCGAACGGGTTGCGCTCGCCGGTGTCGTCTCCGCTGCTCATGGTGTCGGCCATTCCTTCTCGTCCGGGGGGCGTCGGGCCGCTCCGGGAGCGGTCCGCGCCTCCAATGATCCCGCAGGGCGGTACGGGCTCTGCGCCGCCCTGCCGGGTGGGCCCGCGGGCCGTGCCCGGCCCTGCCGCCCGCCGCTCCGACCGCCCCGCAGCACCGCCTCCGCCGCCGTCCCGCCCGCGGCGACGCAACCCCTCCTACCCCCTCGCACACCTCCCACCCACCCGCACGCACGTTGCCCACCCGCACGTCACCCGTCCACCCGCCACCCACCCGAGCCCGCCGAGGCGCCCGCGGACCGCCGGGCCGTGTCCGGCTGCGGCACCGTACGGCGAGATCCGTGTCTCAACTACGCGCGTAGCGCGGTCTGCTGGTGACGGAACGCCTTCGACCAGCCGTTATCGTGGTGACGGTCAGCAGTCCACAGCGGTTCCCCCGGGCCCCCGCAGCGCAGCGGAGACGCCCCGGCGGTGCCGTCCGGCTCGACCTGCCGCCGCCCGTAGTGGCCCCACCGACGGTGGACGTACCAGCGGGCGACACGACGTACGGAGATTCGCGCAGTGGCCGCCGCTTCCGCCCAAGTCTTTCCGCCGCGCACGCCCGGACCGGCCCGTCTGGTGGTCCTGGTCTCGGGTTCCGGCACCAATCTCCAGGCGCTGATCGACGCGGCGCAGGACCCGGCCTACGGCGCGGTGATCCTCGCCGTCGGGGCGGACCGCACCGACATCGCCGGCCTGAAGCGGGCCGAGGCCGCCGGCATCCCGACCTTCGTCCACCGGATCGCCGACCACGCCGACCGGGCCGCCTGGGACGCCGCGCTGACCGCCTCGGTCGCCGGGTACGAGCCCGACCTGGTGGTGACCGCGGGCTTCATGAAGATCCTCGGTCCGGAGTTCATCGGCGCCTTCGCCGGCCGGATCGTCAACACCCACCCCGCCCTGCTGCCGGCCTTCCCCGGCGCGCACGGCGTGCCGGACGCCCTCGCCTACGGCGTGAAGGTCACCGGCTGCACCGTCCACCTGGTCGACGCCGGCGTGGACACCGGGCCGATCATCGCGCAGGGCGTCGTGGAGGTCCTCGACGCCGACCACGCCGATGGCGGCGAAGCGCTGCACGAGCGCATCAAGACTGTCGAGCGCACGCTGCTCGTCGAGGTCGTGGGCCGGCTGGCCCGCGAAGGCCACCGCATCGAAGACCGAAAGGTATGGATTCCGGCATGAGCGCCGCCCACAGCACGCCCCCCGTCTCCGAGGACGTACGCCCGATCCGCCGCGCGCTGATCAGCGTCTACGACAAGACCGGACTGGAGGAGCTGGCCCAGGGGCTGCACGCCGCCGGGGTCGCGATCGTGTCCACCGGCTCCACCGCCGGCCGGATCGCCGCCGCGGGCGTCCCGGTCACCGAGGTCTCCGAGCTGACCGGCTTCCCCGAGTGCCTGGACGGCCGGGTCAAGACCCTGCACCCGCGGGTGCACGCCGGCGTCCTCGCGGACCTCCGCCTGGAGTCGCACCGCGCGCAGCTCGCCGAGCTGGGTGTCGAGCCGTTCGACCTGGTCGTGGTGAACCTCTACCCGTTCACCGCCACCGTCGCCTCCGGCGCCACCCCGGACGAGTGCGTCGAGCAGATCGACATCGGCGGTCCGTCGATGGTCCGCGCCGCGGCCAAGAACCACCCCTCGGTCGCCGTGGTCGTCGACCCGGCCCGCTACGACGACGTGCTCGGCGCGGTCAAGGGCGGCGGCTTCGACCTGCTGACCCGCAAGCGCCTGGCCGCCGCCGCCTTCGCGCACACCGCCGCGTACGACGTGGCCGTGGCCTCCTGGTTCGGGGAGTCCGGCTACACGGAGTCGGAGGAGTCCTTCCCGGCCTTCCTCGGCGCCACCTGGGAGCGCCAGAACGTCCTGCGCTACGGCGAGAACCCGCACCAGCAGGCGGCGCTCTACACCGACGGCACCGGCGGCCTGGCGGGCGCCGAGCAGCTGCACGGCAAGGAGATGTCCTACAACAACTACATGGACACCGACGCCGCGCGCCGCGCCGCGTACGACCACGCCGAGCCGGCCGTCGCGATCATCAAGCACGCCAACCCGTGCGGCATCGCGGTCGGCGCGGACGTCGCCGAGGCCCACCGCAAGGCGCACGAGTGCGACCCGGTCTCCGCGTACGGCGGCGTCATCGCGGTGAACCGCCCGGTCACCGTCGAGCTGGCCGAGCAGATCGCCCCGATCTTCACCGAGGTCGTCGTCGCCCCCGGTTACGAGGACGGCGCCCTGGAGGTGCTGACCAAGAAGAAGAACCTGCGCGTGCTGCGCGCCCCCGAGGCGCCCGCCGACGCGCTGGAGGTCCGCCGGATCAGCGGCGGCGCGCTGCTGCAGCAGGTCGACCGGGTGGACGCGGCCGGCGACGACCCGTCGACCTGGACGCTCGCCACCGGCGAGGCGCTCTCCGAGGCCGAGCTCGCCGAGCTCGCCTTCGCCTGGCGGGCCTGCCGGGCCGTCAAGTCCAACGCGATCCTGCTCGCCAAGGGCGGCGCCTCGGTCGGCGTCGGCATGGGCCAGGTCAACCGGGTGGACTCCTGCAAGCTCGCGGTCGAGCGGGCCGGTGAGCGCGCGCAGGGCTCCTACGCCGCCTCGGACGCCTTCTTCCCGTTCGCGGACGGCCTGGAGATCCTGGTCGCCGCCGGTGTGAAGGCCGTGGTGCAGCCCGGCGGTTCGATCCGCGACGAAGAGGTGGTCGCCGCCGCCGCCAAGGCCGGCGTCACGATGTACCTGACCGGCACCCGGCACTTCTTCCACTGATCCGCAACGCCGAAGGCCCCCGCACTCCTCGGAGTGCGGGGGCCTTCGGCGTTGCGGTCGGCGGGAGGGCCGATCACTGGGACTTGACGACCACCGAGCTCATGATCTTGTCGGCGAAGGTCTGCTTCTTGGCGTCCCACAGCGGCCACAGGTAGCCGAGGCAGCAGATGCCGTCGACGGCGTGGCAGATCTTGCGGACGAAGGCCATGCCGAAGCCCAGCGGCTGGCCGTCGGCCTCGCGCAGGACGCGGATGTTGACCATCTTCTTGCCCGGGGTCTGGCCGGTGGTGCCCTCGCGGTGGATCAGCCACAGGCCGCCCGCGATCGCCAGCAGCCAGCCGATGGCCATGATGGCCATGCCGGCGCCGGAGACGCCGCCGCCGGTGCAGCTGTAGGTGTAGGTGGTCGGGTCGGTGGTGCACTCCGCCTTGGAGATGCCGACCGCGGCACCGATGCCGTAGAAGATGCCGGCGGGCACGCCGACGATCAGGTAGTCGACGATGTACGCCGCCACCCGCGAACCCCAGCCCGCGTAGAACTGCTGCACCTGGGCCGCGTTGCCGTACGGGCCCGGCTGCGGCGGGATGCCGTAGCCGCCGGGGGCGCCGTAGCCGGGGGCCGGCGGCGGGGCCTGCTGCGGGTAGCCGTAGCCGGGGGCCGGCGGCGGGGCCTGCTGCGGGTAGCCGTAGCCCGGCGCGGGCGGCTGCTGGCTGTACGGGTTGTTCGGGTCGGGCGGGTAGCTCATCGGATGCCTCCGGGCAGGAAGGAGTGTGGACGGAACTGCAGGAAAACCCTGGGGACGGACGGGCAGTTGAGGCACCGACCGGATGGGACACTAGCGGAGGGGCCTGACATCGGGAGGACAATGCCCGTCAGGTCCCGGGGACTTCAGGGACGCGAGATGCCGAGTCGGTTCAGCTGCCACGTCCAGGCCAGCAGTAAGGCGGCGCCGATCACCGCGTTGCGCCGCTTGTTCGACAGCTCCCACCACCAGCGTCCCGGGCCGAGCGGTGCGAGCAGCAGCGCGAGCGCGGCCACCACGGTGACCGGGTTGGCGGCCAGCGCGGCCGCCCAGTTGCCGTGTCCGGCCTCGATGAAGACGGTGGTGCTGCCGCAGGCCGGACAGGGGATGCCGGTGAAGCGGCGCAGCAGGCAGAGCACGCCGGGGTCGTGGGCGTCGTGCAGCCGGGCCACCGCGACCGCGGCGACCGCGCCGCCGGCTCCGCGCAGCAGAACCCGCATCAGGCCGCCCGACACCGTGCCGGCGGTCCGCCGCCAACGGGTCGTCAGCGCACCTGCGGACGAGGGCACGGCGACGGTCACGGCTGGACGCTGAAGTAGAAGACCACGATCGCGATGGAGATCAGCACCGCGAGGACGTTCAGCACGATCCCGCCGATGGCCGCGTTGCGGCCGACGCCCGTCTGGTTCGACTTGTTCAGGCCGGCGATGCCGACGCCGAGGCCGATCAGTCCGAGGAAGCCGCCGTAGAAGCAGGACGTCAGGATGGCGACGAAGCCCAGCACCACGGACGCGGTGGCCGGCGAGTTCGCCTGGACGACCACCGGGCCGGCCGGGGCGTACGGCTGGGGCTGCTGCGGGTAGCCGTAGCCGGGCTGCGGCTGGGGCTGCTGGTACTGCGGTGCGCCGTACCCGGGCGTGCCGTAGGGCTGCTGCTGCGGCTGGCCGTAGCCGCCGTAAGGATCCGGCTGGTACGGATTGCTCACTGTGGTCTTCCCCCGACGATCGTCCCCCGTGGTCCCCGACGGCCTGTCACCAGGACGCGGGCAGCAGAGATTGCTCGGGCCATCGTGGTCGTTACCACGGCGCGCTGTCCAGCCGCGACCGCCCCGCGGACGCAACTGTGGCGCAACCGCAACCGGGCCGCGCACGCCCTGCCCGCCTTTGCGGCGGTTCGTTCCGGGGGCGCGCCGGCCGGGCCGCCCGGGGCGCCGGGGCGGCGCGCACACCGAGGGCCGCGCCCCGGGCGGCGGCCCGGCCCGCGGCGCGTCCGCCTCCGCCGATCCGGGACAATGGGGGCCATGACTGCCCAGATTCTCGATGGCAAGGCCACCGCCGCCGCGATCAAGTCCGAACTCGCCGTCCGCGTGGCGGCCCTCAAGGAGCGGGGCGTCGTCCCCGGCCTCGGCACCGTCCTGGTCGGCGACGACCCGGGCAGCCGCTGGTACGTCAACGGCAAGCACAAGGACTGCGCCGAGGTCGGCATCGCCTCCATCCAGCGCGAACTGCCCGCCACCGCCACCCAGCAGGACGTCGAGGACGTCGTCCGCGAGCTCAACGCCGACCCGGCCTGCACCGGCTACATCGTGCAGCTGCCGCTGCCCAAGGGCCTCGACCAGAACACCGTCCTGGAGCTGATGGACCCGGACAAGGACGCCGACGGCCTGCACCCGACCTCGCTCGGCCGCCTCGCCCTCGGCATCCGGGGCCCGCTGCCGTGCACCCCGCTCGGCATCGTCGAGCTGCTCCGCCGCCACCAGGTCGAGATCGACGGCGCCGAGGTGGTCGTGATCGGCCGCGGCGTGACCGTCGGCCGCTCCATCGGCCTGCTGCTGACCCGCCGCAGCGAGAACGCCACCGTCACCCTCTGCCACACCGGCACCCGGGACCTCGCCTACCACCTGCGCAAGGCCGACATCGTGATCGCCGCCGCCGGTGTGCCGCACCTGGTCAAGCCGGCCGACGTCAAGCCCGGCGCGGCCGTCCTCGACGTCGGCGTCAGCCGCAGCGAGGGCAAGATCGTCGGCGACGTGCACCCCGGCGTGGCCGAGGTCGCGGGCTGGATCTCCCCGAACCCGGGCGGCGTCGGCCCGATGACCCGCGCCATGCTGCTCAACAACATCGTCGAGGCGGCCGAGCGCCGCGCCGACGGCTGAGCCGATGGCCGTCGTGCGCGCCCCCCGCACCGGGCGCCGTCCGCTGAAGACCACCGGCACCCTGCCGCCGGAGGGCTCGGCCGCGGCGCTCGGGCGCGGCCACTCGCTGCCGGTGCGGCAGTGGCCGATAACCCTCTGCCTCGCGGTGGCCGGGCTCGGTCTCGCCGTCATCTGGTTCGCCGATTTCAAGATCGGCCTGCTGATCGTCGGCCTGGCCCTGCTGCTGGGCGCCGCCCTGCGCGCCGCCCTGCCCGAGGTCGGCATGCTCGCGGTGCGCAGCCGGTTCACCGACGTCGGCGTGCTGACCTTCCTCGGCGGTGTGATCGTGCTGCTCACCCTGGTCGCGCAGCCCGATCCGTGGCTGCACCTCTCGTGGCTGGACGACATCGGGCGGCTGGTCGGCCGGCCCCGGCACTGACCCGGCGGGGGCGCGGGGCGGTCGCGGGACGGGCGGCCCCGCGCCCCGCGCCGACGGCGTGGCGCGCGCTGTGTGACGCAACAGCCACGCCCGGCGAGGCGGCATACGCTTGCCTTTGCGATAACCTGACGCAGGTCTCTCGACGTCGAGAGATCATCCTCGGCTCCAGTGCGCCGACGTGCCTGGGGCACCTGGCGATTTGCTGGAGAAGGTAGAAATGACTCGCACCCCCGTCAACGTCACCGTTACCGGAGCGGCCGGCCAGATCGGCTACGCCCTGCTCTTCCGCATCGCCTCGGGCCACCTGCTCGGTGCCGACGTCCCGGTGAACCTCCGCCTCCTGGAGATCCCGCAGGGCCTGAAGGCCGCCGAGGGCGTCGCGATGGAGCTCGACGACTGCGCCTTCCCGCTGCTGCGCGACATCACCATCACCGACCAGGCCGCCACCGCCTTCGACGGCGCCAACGTCGCCCTGCTGGTCGGCGCCCGCCCGCGCACCGCCGGCATGGAGCGCGGCGACCTGCTGCAGGCCAACGGCGGCATCTTCGGCCCCCAGGGCAAGGCCATCAACGACCACGCCGCGGACGACATCAAGGTCCTGGTCGTCGGCAACCCGGCCAACACCAACGCCCTGATCGCCCAGCGCAACGCCCCGGACGTCCCGGCCGAGCGCTTCACCGCGATGACCCGCCTCGACCACAACCGCGCCGTCGCCCAGCTCGCCAAGAAGGCCGGCGTCACCGTCGAGGACGTCAAGAAGGTCACCATCTGGGGCAACCACTCCGCCACCCAGTACCCCGACGTCTTCCACGCCGAGATCGCCGGCAAGTCCGCCTTCGAGGCCACCGGCTCCGACCAGGCCTGGGTCCAGGACTTCTTCATCCCGAAGGTCGCCAAGCGCGGCGCCGAGATCATCGAGGTCCGCGGCGCGTCCTCGGCCGCCTCGGCCGCCAACGCCGCCATCGACCACGTGTACACCTGGGTCAACGGCACCCCGGCCGGCGACTGGACCTCCATGGGCATCGTCTCCGACGGTTCCTACGGCGTGCCGGAGGGCCTGATCTCCTCCTTCCCGGTCACCACCGAGAACGGCACCTTCACGATCGTCCAGGGCCTGGAGCTCTCCGAGTTCGACCGCGCCCGCATCGACGCCTCCGTCAACGAGCTGGCCGAGGAGCGCGACGCGGTGCAGGAGCTCGGCCTCATCTGAGCCCCGCGGCCGACGCGGCCCGCACAGGAAGGACGGCCGGGTGCCCGGGGGGCGCCCGGCCGTCCTTCTACACTCCTGCCGTGACCGAAAACATCGAGGACGCCGCGCTCGTCCTCGTCTTCATCATGCTGGGCGGTCTGTTCAACGTCGCCGAGATCTCGCTGATCTCGCTGCGCGAGGGCCAGATCCGCGCCCTGGAGGCGGCCGGCACCCGGCGCGCGGCCCGGGCCGCCCACCTCGCGGCCGACCCCAACCGCTTCCTCGCCGCCGTCCAGGTCGGCGTGACCTGCATGGGCTTCCTCTCGGCCGCGTTCGGCGCCGACACCCTGGCCGGCAAGGTCGCCCCGCTCTTCGTCCGCCTCGGCCTCTCCGAAGGGCTCGCCGACACCGTCGCCCTGGTCGGGCTCACCCTGGTCATCAGCTACGCCTCGCTGGTCCTCGGCGAGCTGACGCCCAAGCGGATCGGGCTGCAGCGGGCCGACTCCATCGCGGTGCTCGCCGCCCCGGTCGTCGACGTCATGTCGCTGGTGCTGCGCCCGGCCATCTGGGTGCTCGGCCTCTCCACCAACCTGATGGTGCGCCTGCTCGGCGGCGACCCGACGGCCGGCCGCGGCTCGATGAGCTCCGAGGAGCTGCGCGGCCTGGTCGCCGCCAACACCGAGCTCGGCAGCGACGAGCGCGCCCTGATCAACGACGTCTTCGCGGCCGGCGAGCGCCAGCTGCGCGAGGTGATGAAGCCCCGCACCGAGGTCACCTTCCTCGACGCCGAGCGCCTGGTCTCCGAGGTCCGCCCGGAGACCGACTCCGCCCCGCACTCCCGCTACCCGGTCGTCGAGGGCTCCTACGACTCCGTCACCGGCTTCGTCCACGTCCGGGACCTCTACGGCGCCCGCGGCGCCAAGGCCGTGCGGGTGCGCGACCTCACCCGGCCGGTCAAGCTGCTGCCCGCCACCAAGCGGGTGCTGGAGGCCATGGGCGAGATGCGCCGCGAGGGCCACCACCTGGCGATCGTCGTCGACGAGTACGGCGGCACCGCCGGCATCGTCACCCTGGAGGACCTCGTCGAGGAGGTCATCGGCGAGATCCGCGACGAGTACGACGCCCTCGACACCACCGCCACCCGTCGGCTGGCCGGCGGCGGCATGGAGCTCGACGGCATGCTGAACCTCGCCGACTTCTCAGACGAGACCGGCGTCGTCCTGCCCGAGGGCCCGTACGAGACGGTGGCCGGCTACCTCGTCCGCGAGCTCGGCCGGCTGCCCGAGTCCGGCGACCAGGTCACCACCGAGGACGGGGTGCGCCTCACCGTCGCCAAGCTCGACGGCCGCCGGATCGAACGGATCCGGGTGAGTGCGGTCACACTGGCGGAACCTCCAGGGGCAGATGTTTCCTGAGCGGTCGGTGAAACTGGAACAATGGCCGACATGGTCAACGCAGCGGTCGCAGGTCCGGTCAAGGACCGTCCCCGGGTGCTCTCCGGCATCCAGCCCACCTCGGGCTCGTTCCACCTCGGCAACTACCTGGGCGCCGTCCAGCAGTGGGTCGCCCTGCAGGACGCCAACGACGCCTTCTACATGGTCGTCGACCTGCACGCGATCACCGTCGAGCAGGACCCGGCCCAGCTCCGCGAGAACACCCGGATCTCCGCGGCCCAGCTGCTCGGCGCCGGCCTCGACCCGGAGCGCTGCACCCTGTTCGTCCAGTCGCACGTGCCCGAGCACGCGCAGCTCGGCTGGGTCATGAACTGCCTCACCGGCTTCGGCGAGGCGTCCCGGATGACCCAGTTCAAGGACAAGTCCGCCAAGCAGGGCAGCGACCGCACCACCGTCGGCCTGTTCACCTACCCGATCCTGCAGATCGCGGACATCCTGCTCTACCAGGCCGACCTCGTCCCGGTCGGCGAGGACCAGCGCCAGCACCTGGAGCTCACCCGCGACCTCGCGGAGCGCTTCAACACCCGGTACGAGCCCACCTTCACCGTGCCGAAGGCGCACATCCTCAAGGAGACCGCCAAGATCCTGGACCTCCAGGACCCGACGGCGAAGATGAGCAAGTCGGCCTCCTCCGCCAAGGGCCTGGTCAACCTGCTCGACGACCCCAAGGCCAGCGCCAAGAAGTTCAAGAGCGCCGTCACCGACACCGGCACCGTCGTCTCCTACGACGAGGAGGAGAAGCCGGGCGTCTCCAACCTGCTGCGCATCCACTCCGCGCTCAGCGGGCAGTCGATCGAGCAGCTGGTCGCCCACTTCGAGGGCCGGATGTACGGCGCGCTCAAGACCGAGCTGGCCGAGCTCTTCACCGAGTGGGTCACGCCCTTCCAGGCCCGCACCCGGACCTACCTCGACGACCCGGCCGAGCTCGACCGGGTGCTCGGCCTCGGCGCGGAGAAGGCCCGCGAGGTCGCCTCGCAGACCCTCGCCACGGTCTACGACCGCATCGGCTTCCTGGCGCCCAAGCGCTGATGGCGCGCACCGCCGGAGCAGGCGCCGACGGCGGCGGCCCCCCGGAGTTCCGCGGACTCCCGGAGGCCGTCACCATCGGCGTGTCGATATCGGTGCCGGAGCCGTACGGCTCCGCCGTCCAGGACGCCCGCGCGGGCCACGGCGACCCGCACGCCCGGTCCATACCCACCCACGTCACGCTGCTGCCGCCGACCGAGGTGCCCACCGTGCGCCTGCCGGAGATCGAGGCGCACCTGCTCGGCGTCGCCGCCGCGCACCGGCCGTTCCCGATGCTGCTGCAGGGCAGCGGCACCTTCCGGCCGGTCTCCCCGGTGGTGTTCGTCCGGGTCGAGGGCGGCGCACAGGAGTGCCGCGAACTGGAGGCCGCGGTGCGCTCCGGGCCGCTCGCCCGCGAGCTGGCCTTCCCGTACCACCCGCACGTCACCGTGGCGCACGGGCTGCCCGAGGACATCCTCGACGAGGCCCAGGAGAAGGCCCGCGCCTTCCACGCCGCCTTCACCGTGCCCGGCTTCGGCCTCTCCCGGTTCGGCCCCGACGAGGTCTGGCGGCCCTGGCGCGACTACGCCTTCGGCGGGTAGCCGCACCCGGGCGCCCGGGCACGGCGACCTATCATGTCCCGCATGGTCGAGCAGGCGATACCCAAGGTCAGCGTGGTCATTCCGGTCTACAACGCGGTGGACCACCTCGACGAGTGCCTGGGTTCGATCCTCGACCAGACCCTCGGCCGCGACCTGCTGGAGGTCGTCGCGGTGGACGACGGCTCCACCGACGGCAGCGGCGCGGCACTGGACCGCTGGGCCGCCGAGCACCCGCAGGTCACCGTCGTCCACCAGCCCAACAGCGGCGCCCCCGGCGGCCCGCGCAACCGCGCGATCGCCCTCGCCCGCGGCGAGTTCCTCTTCTTCGCCGACCCCGACGACCACCTCGGCCCCGACGCCCTGCGGCGGATGGTCGACGCCGCCGAACGGGACGGCTCCGACGTCGTCCTCGGCCGGATCAGGGGCGTCGGCCGCAGCGCCGCCCGCATACCGTTCGAGACCGGCGTCACCACCGGCGACGTCCGCACCACCCGCGCCGTGTGGAGCCTGACCGCGCACAAGCTGTACCGCCGCTCCCTCGTCGCCGAGCACGGCCTGCGGTTCGCCGAAGGCGTCCGGCTCGCCGAGGAGCAGGCGTTCGTCGTCCCCGCCTACTTCCTGGCCCGCACCATCTCGGTGGTCGCCGACTACGACTGCTACTACCTCGTGCAGCGCGACGGCTTCGACCACCTCACCCGGCAGGTGGTCGAGCCCGAGCCCTTCTACGCCCAGGTCCGCGGCGCCGTGGAGACGGTGCTCGCGCACACGGAGCCCGGCGCCGACCGGGACGGGCTGCTGCTGCGCTGGGTCCAGGAGGAACTGCTCAACCGGTTCCGCGGCGAGTTCCTCGACTGGTCCGACGACCTGCGCGAGCGGTACGCCCGCGAGTCCGGCGCGATCCTGGCCGAACTCGTCCCCGACTCGGCGCTCACCGCACTGCCGCCGCTCGACCGGATCCGCGTGCGGCTGCTGCGCGAGGGCCGGCGCACCGAACTCGAAGACCTCGCCCGCCTCCAGCAGGCCGGCTGCCCCGACCACGGTGCCGTCCACCGCGACGGCCGCGGCTACCTCGTCGAGACGCGCACCGCGCTGACCCTGCCGTCCGGCGCCTACGGCCCCGACCGGCCCCGGCAGAGCCTGCTGCTGCGGCGCACCGGCGGCGGACCGGAGGTCGAGCTCCCGCTGCCCGCCGAGGACGGCGGCCTCTTCACCGCCCGCGTCCACGTCGACCCGGCCGCCCTGCCCGCCCCGGGCAGCTGGCGCCTCCTGCTGCGCCTGCGGCTCGGGACGGGCACCTACGACATGCCGCTGCGCCCCGACGGCCTCGGTCCGGCCGGACGGGCCAGGCCCGCGCTGACCGGCGGCCGGCCGCGCGCCACCCGGATCCGCACCGACCGCAAGGGCGAGGCGCTGCTCGACGTCCTCTCGCCGCGCGCGGCGGCCGGCGCACTGCGCCGCCGACTGTTCTGAAACGCCTGCGGGCGCCGCCGCGGACCGGTGCGGCCCGCGGCGGCGCCCGCAGGCGCTGCTCGTGCCCGCAGCGCTACTTACGCTCGCGGGCGCTGCGTGCCGCCGCGAACAGCCCGAGGCAGAGCGGCCCGATGAACAGCGGGGCCACGTTGTAGCGGAACAGCCCGGCGGGCGTGGAGACCATCAGCATCAGCTGCATGCCCAGCAGCACACCGGCCGCGCCCCACACCGCCCGGTTCCGGCGTCCCACCGCGTAGCAGGCGAGCGCCGCGTACGCCAGGTACGTCCAGGTGGCGCCGCGCCACAGCAGCGTGTCGAAGTGCCGGGCCTTCGAGAGGTTGGTGAGCCAGGTGGCGGCCAGGTTCAGGCTCTTCGACAGCGGGTGGCTGCGCAGCGCCGGGAGGTAGGGGCTGTCGGCCATCCGGCCGCTGATCTGCACCGCGCCGGCCGCGGGGTCGGCGGTCTCGGGGGCGGCGGCCCATCCCCACAGGTCACCGGGGCGCTCCAGCGGCGCGACGATGGTGGCGCCGGCGTCCACGCTCCAGTCGGAGAACGGGTCCCAGGCGATCGCGCCGCGGCACAGCCGGGCGTCGACGAGCACGTCGGGCCGCTTCTTGAGGACCTTCGTCCAGAGGCCGACCAGCTCGTCGTTGTGCTGCTGGGTGGCGTTCCGGTCGAACGGGGCCTTGCTGTTGGAGAGCAGGTCGGCGGTGCGGCAGTTGGCGCCGGTCTCCCAGGTGGACATCGGCGCGACCTCGGCCAGCAGCCGGCGGTCGGCGCCGCTGAACACCCACGGCACCTCCTTGTAGGCGACCGCGATGTCCGCGTAGTTCATGCCGAACACGGAGTTGGCCGGGGGCTGTGCGACACCGAGCATCCGGTAGCCGCCGAGCTGGGCGGCGCCCGGCAGGACGACCGCGACCAGCGTCAGCACCGCCAGCGACCTGCGGAGCCCGGGCAGGAACGGCAGCAGCACCAGGCCGGCGAAGAGCGCGACGATCAGCCCGTTGTTGCGGAACAGCCCGAGGCCCAGCAGACCGGCGGAGAACACCAGCAGGTCGAAGCGGTGGCCGCCGGGCCGCAGCCAGCGGCCGGGCTCCGGCGCGGTGCCGCGCCGGGCGACCAGCCGGGCCGCCGCGGCGAACACCAGCACCGCGCTGATGGTGAAGGGCACGTCCTTCCAGACGAACACCACGAAGGTCCCGGTCGGCGGCAGCGCGGCGGTGGCCAGCGCGGCGGGGACGCACCAGCGCGCCCGCACCCCGAGGTCCCGCACGGCCGCGCAGGTGTAGCCGAGCGCCACCGACATCACGGTCGTCTGCGCCAGCGTGAGCAGCGCGAACTTGCCCGGGAGGTGCAGCGCCAGCCAGACCGCGGCGTCGTAGAGCACCGAGTGGTCGGAGGTCCAGTGCCCGGTGGTGACCTGCCAGGTGTACATCACCGAGTCGTAGCTGAGCAGGCCCGGGTAGAAGGCCGCCCAGTAGAACAGCCAGATCACCTGGCAGCCGACCGTCACCAGCAGCGGCATGCGCCACCGTGGTGCGACCCGCCGGGCCGCCCGGTGGAGGCGCCGGCCGGCGGCGGGACCGACGGCGACGGCTGAGGTGTCCAGCACGGTTCACTCCGTATGGGGTTGCGGGGGCGGCGCGGAACGGGTGTCCGAGCGGTGCCACCCTATCGGGCGGGTCCCGGCCGGCCGCCGCGGCGGTGGCGTCAGCCGGCGAGCATCCGGTCGACGACCCGGGCGCTCGCCTTGCCGTCGTCCAGCACGCAGTGCAGTGCACGGAACGCCGCGTACCGCTCGGCGTGGTCCGCGGTGGCGGCCGTCACGTCGCGCAGCGCCTCGACCAGCTCCGAGGAGGTGTGGACCAGCGGTCCGGGGGCCTCGGTCTCGAAGTCGAAGTAGAAGCCGCGCAGGACGTCGCGGTAGCGCTCCAGGTCGTAGGTGAAGAAGAGGATCGGGCGGCCCGTGATCGCGAAGTCGAACATGATCGACGAGTAGTCGGTGACCAGCACGTCGGCGACGAGCAGCAGCTCCTGGACGTCCGGGTAGTCGCCGACGTCGTACAGGAAGCCGTCCCCGGTGCCGGGCAACGGCTCCCGGACGTGCGCGTGCGGGCGCACCAGCAGCACGTGGTCCTCGCCGAGCGCGGCCCGGGCCGCCTCGGTGTCCACCTGCAGGTCGAGGCGGAAGCCGGCGCCGTTGTCCCGCTGCTGGTCCTCGCGCCAGGTCGGCGCGTACAGCACGATCCGGCGGCCCTCGGGGATGCCGAGCCGGGCCCGGACGCGCGCCGCGAGGGCGTCATCGCCGGTGGCCAGCAGGTCGTTGCGGGGGTAGCCGGACTCCAGGATCTCGCCGTCGTAGCGGAACGCCCGGCCGAGGATCGGGGTGGCGAACGGGCTGGGGGAGACCAGCACGCTCCAGTGCGGCGTCTCGTGGTCCAGCGCCTCCAGGTAGCCGGCGTCGGACAGCCAGGCGTTCTCCACGTCGTGCGCGATCCGCTTGAGCAGCGAGCCGTGCCAGGTCTGCACGACCACCTGGCCGGGCCGGCGCTCGACGAAGTCCGGGAAGTGCGTGTTGCCGACCAGGTAGCGGCTGGTCGCCAGTGCCTCGTACCACTCGGGGCTCTGCACCCGCACCGTCCGCACCCCGGCCGGCACCTGCCCCTGGGCGTCGTTGACGGCCCAGATGTGCTCGACGTCGACGCCGCGGCGGACGAGCTCGCGGTGGATCGCGCCCGGGGAGTCGGCGTAGCCGCGGCCGCCGAACACGTCGTAGAAGACCGCCTCGCGCAGCCCGTCGCGGCCGGCTGCCGGATAGGCCACCGTCCGCAGCCTGTGCTGGGCGAAGGCGCTGCGCTCCTCGGCGGTCAGGACGGAGGAGGAGTCCACGAAGAGGGTGTCCAGCCAACGGCGTTCCAGCTTCACCGTTTTGGGGCCGACGGTGACCGCGGCCGGCAGGGCGTCGAAGGCGGCCGGCGCGACGGTCACCCGCCGTTCGGTGCCGTCGGCGGTGCGCAGCAGCAGCTCCCACACGCCCATCCGCAGCGGGAGGCGGTCGCCGCCGGCGGTGGCCGTCCCGGCGGGCAGGGTGACCCGGAAGCGCTCGGCGCTGGTCGCGGTGGCGGGGTGGCGCAGTTCGGCGGTGCCGTCCGAGTGCCGCAGCACGAGTTCCAGTGGGCCCTGGCCGGTCGTCGGGGTGGAGCCGCCGAGGACGAAGCCGTCCTGCAGCTCGGTGATCTCGTCGACCCGGGCGACGGGCGGGCGGACGGCGAGTTCGAGGGCGTCCCGGCGGTCCCGCGCGACGTGCAGCAGGTCCGCGGTGCCCGGCAGCGGGAACTGACCGGTGACCGGGCCGCCCCGTTCGTCGACGACCAGCGGCTCGGTGCGGCCGTCGGCGTGCACCAGCTCGGCCTGCCACGGCTCGTCGGACTCCGCACCGCCGGTCAGCACCGCCAGCGGTATGCGGGCGGTGAAGCCCGCGCCGTCGGCGGTCAGGTCGACCACCGTCTCGGCGCCGCTCTCCGGGCGGTGGAGCCGGATCGCGGTGCGCCCGACCGCGCCGTCGACGGCGCCGGAGAGTTCGAGCGCGTCCTCGGTGAGGACGGCCGCGCGCACCCGGACGGGTATGCGCTCGACCCGCAGCCGCAGGTGCTTGGCGCGGAACACCGGGACCACCCGGACGTCGTCCGCGACCCAGTGCGCCGGCGGCGTCTCCGCGGTGCCGCACCAGTGGCCCTGGAACCCGCCCTGGCTGCGCTTGAGGCCGGTGAAGACCGTGGCGGACACCCGCCACTCGCCCTCCGTCCAGGTACCGCGGCGCCGGAACCGGGTCGGGTCGATCGCGGCCGTGAAACCGGCCCAGTCGTGGTTGAGCTCCGCCAGGCCGCTGTCCTCGGTGGACTCGGGGAGGTACACCGGGCTGGTGTTCACCCAGCCGAACGCCCGGCTGCCGGTGCGGCGCAGCACCAGCAGGGTCCGGGCGCTGCCCCGGGTGGCCGAGGGCCGGTCCTGCGGGTGCGCGAACCCGGTCAGCAGCAACGTGTCGTCCTCCCAGCGCAGGGAGCGTATGACGGCGCGCGGCTCGGTCGGCGACGGAGCGCCGGCGGATTTCACAGACACGGGAGGCGGCCCTTCACGGCGGGAGCCGGTCAGGAGGAGTGACCGGCGGACCCGGCCGCCGTCGGGCGGTCCGGGTCCGGGACATCTCACACCGTGACGCCCCCGCCGGTCAACAAACGCGGCGGGGGCGCCCGGTGGAGCGGATCAGCCCTCGTGCGCGAGCAGTCCGTCCACGACCCGGGCGCTCGCCCGGCCGTCGTCCAGGTGGCAGTAGGCCTCGCGGAAGGCCTCGTACCGGTCCGCGTACTCCTCGGCGATCTCCGCCGTCCGACCGAGCGCCTCGACGAGCGCCTCGGAGGTGCGCAGCAGCGGGCCGGGCGCGGTCGCCTCGAAGTCGAAGGAGAAGCCGCGCAGGTTGTCCCGGTAGTGCTCCAGGTCGTGCGTGAAGAACAGCATCGGCTTGCCGGTGACCGCGAAGTCGAACATGACCGAGGAGTAGTCCGTCACCAGCACGTCGGCGACGAGCAGCAGCTCCGCGGTGTCCGGGTAGGTGCTGACGTCCCAGACGAAGCCGTCGCCGGCGCCCGGCACCTGGCCGCACATCAGCGGGTGCCGCCGCACCAGCAGCACCTGGTCGTCGCCCAGGGCGGCCCGGGCCGCCGCCAGGTCGATCCGCAGGTCCAGCTGGTAGCCGTCCTGGGGGCGGCGCATGTCCTCGCGGAAGGTCGGGGCGTAGAGCACCACCTTCTTGCCGTCCGGCAGGCCGAGACGGGTGCGGACGAGCTCGGCGGTCTTCTCCCGGTCGGCGGCGAGCAGCACGTCGCTGCGCGGGTTGCCGGCCTCCAGGATCTCGCCGCCGTAGTCGAAGGCCCGCCGCAGCACCGGCGTCGAGAAGCCGTTGCCGGACACCAGCAGGCTCCAGTGCGGCACCTCGCGCCGCAGGTGCTTGACGTACTCGGCGTCGGTGAACCAGACCTTCTCGAAGTCCAGGCCGATCCGCTTGAGCGGGGTGCCCTGCCAGGTCTGCAGCACCGTCTGGCCGGGCCGCCGCTCGAAGAAGTCCGGCAGGTGCGCCTCGGTGACGACGTACCGGGCGGTGGCCAGCGCCTCGTACCACTCGGCGCTGTCCTGGCGCAGCGCCTCGACGGTGCCGGGCAGCTCGGCCTGCTGGTCGTCCACGCTCCACAGGTGGCGCAGCGGCAGGCCGCGCTGCAGCAGCTCCTCGTGCACCGCGCGCGGGGCGCCCGCGTACCGGTCGCCGTGCGAGGTGAGGTACAGCACCGTGTCGGTGACCGGGCGGGTGCGGGCCGCGGGGTATTCGTTGATCCGCAGCTGCCGGTGCCGGTAGCCGCTGCGCTCCTCCGGGAGGAGGTCGGAGTGGGCCAGCAGCGTCAGCGAGTCGTAGCCGCGGCGCTCCAGCACGACCCGCTTGCCGCGGGTCTCGGTCTCCACCGGCAGCGCGGCGTGGCAGCGCGGCGCGAGCAGGACCGGCGGCCACACCTCGTCGGCGGGCGCGCCGACCGGCCGCAGGAAGACCTCCCACAGGCCCCGGCGGAGCGGCACCTGGCCGGCGAAGGCCGCGGTCGGCACGGCCGGCAGCGCCGCCCGGAACCGCCCGTCGACGATCTCCACCGGGTAGCAGTGCTCCTCCTCGTGCCAGTCGTGGCGGATCACCAGCTCGTAGGTGTGGGTGCCGGGCAGCGGGAAGGTGCCGCTGAGCAGGAAGCCGTCCGTGCCGCGTGCGGTGACCTCCTCCACGACCGGCTGCAGCACCTGGTCGCTGAACTGCAGGTACCCGCTGGGGGAGGCCTTGGTGTAGAGCGCCCGGGTGTCGTTCTCGACGGGCAGGTCGAGCTCGACCGCCGCGGTGCGCTCGTCGAGCACGACGGGCACCCGCTTGCCGTCGGCGAGCTGCAGCTCGGTGTCCCAGCGGTCGCGCAGGCGCTCGGCGGACGCCGGGTCGAGGGCGGCCCAGGCCTTGCGGACGGCCGTCATGTCGGCGACCGGGAAGTGCGCGGCGAACGGCACCTCGCGGCCCACCGGGGAGCCGAGCTCCAGCGGGAAGAGCAGCTCGCGGTCGGACTCCACGTGCAGCAGCCGCAGCCGGGCGTCGGCCAGGTCCAGACCGGAGGCGGCCCGGCCGCGGACGGTCACCGTGCCGTGCTCGGCCGTCACGCCGGCGGCGCGCGCCCGGACCTTCTCGACCCGCAGGTTGACGTGGTTGTCCTTGAGCCACGGCACGACCCGGACGTCGTCCTCGACCCAGTGCACCGGCGGGTACTCCGCCCGGTCGCTCCAGCCGCCGGAGATCCGGCCCTTGTACACGCCGCCCTTGCCGATGCCGGCGATCAGGACCCGCCAGGAGCCCTCGCGCCACTCGCCGCGGTGCTTCAGCCGCTTCGGGTCGATGACGGCGCGGAAACCGGCCCAGTCGCAGCTGTACAGGTCGTGCGGGGAGCTGGAGGTGGCCTCCGGGCTGTACTGCGCCTTCGCGGGCAGGGCCAGCACCCGGCGGCCCTTGGCCTCGCGCAGGACCAGCACCTTGACCATGTCGCTGCGGTGCTCGGCGCCCAGGTGCTCGGGGAAGGCGTGCCCGGTGAGGTGCAGCTTGCCCTCCGTCCAGGAGGCGTCGTAGAGCCGGGTGCGCATCACCAGCGCGTTGTCCAGGCGCAGCACGTCCGCGGGCACGCTCTTGCGCCCGCCGCGCAGGAACGGGTAGTCGGCGAAGGGGCGGAGCAGGCCGCGCGCGGGCGCGGCGCCCTTGGTGTCCCGCTCGAAGCGGATCTGCTCGACCAGCTCGTCGATCCGGCCCTGCAGGGTCAGGTGGTACTTGAGGCGCAGCGGCGCGCGCAGCTTGCGGATCTGCTCGGGCCCGATGGCGCGCAGCAGCCGGCCGGCGCACTCCAGGTAGGCGTCCCGGTAGTCCGTGTCGCCGTCCAGGACGGACCCGAAGAACATCGGGATCTCCTCGACGAGGTTGTTCTCGTCGTAGGTGCGCAGGTAGCGCTTGAACTTCGGGTCGGTCTGCTCCAGCAGCCAGGCCCGCACCAGCTCCATCGAGGTGACCCGGTCGATCAGGCCCTTGGGGTTGGTCTTCATCTGCGTGATCGACATCTCGCCGACCTCGCGCTCGCGCCAGTGGTAGATCGGCTCGGAGAGCACGTCCACGCTGGTCGCCAGGTAGTGGTGCGGCACGCTCACCGGGGCGTCCTCGTACAGGATGCCCTCGGGGTAGAGGATGCCGGCGCCGTCGAAGAAGCTGCGGCGGTAGACCTTGTTCCAGGCCGTCCGGTCGGTGACCAGGGTCGGGATCTCGGTGACGTGCGTCCGCAGCCGGGTCTCCTTGAACGGCTTGCGGTGGCCGCCCGACTGGTAGTAGCCGACGGCCCGGAAGCGCTGGACGTTGCCGGTGCAGAAGTCCGAGCCGGTCTCGTCCAGGGTGCCGATCATCAGCTCGTAGGCGCTCGGCGGCAGGGTGTCGTCGCTGTCGACGAAGGCGAGGAACTCGGTGCCGTCGGCGATGTGCCGGTAGCCGGTGTTGCGGGCCGCGCCGAGGCCCTTGTTCTCCTGCCGGACGAGCCGGAACCGCGCGTCCTTCGCGGCGTAGGCCTCGGCGATGGCGGCGCTGCCGTCCTTGGACCCGTCGTCGACCATGACGCATTCCAGGTCGCTGAAGGTCTGGGCGGCGATGGAGTCCAGGCACTCCTCGAGGTAGCGCTCGACGTTGTAGATCGGGACGACGACGGAGAGGCGAGGGGCCATCGGGCGTGCGGGCCTTTCATCGGGGGCGTCGGGCCGCGGGCGAATCGGCACAGATGTACGGAGATCCTACCGTCCGTGGGCGTCCCGGCCCGGGAGCGGTCCGGGCCCGCCGGGCGGTGCGGACGGGGGCGGCGGGCGCACACCGCGGGTGCGCGCTCCGCCCGCCCGGGGGTGCGCGCCCCCGGCTGCGGCGGCTACTCTGCCGCTGGCCGCGCGCCGGTTCCCGGGCGAGACCCGTCCGGAGATCACGGTCGACTGAGCGCCCCCTTAGAATGAGCTGCAAATGCCCCGCTTCAGCGTGATCGTCCCCGTCTACCAGGTCGAGGAGTACCTGGCCGAGTGTCTCGACTCGGTGCTGTCCCAGTCGTGCGCGGACTTCGAGCTGATCGCCGTCGACGACCGCTCGCCGGACGGCTGCGGGGCGATGTTGGACGAGGCCGCCGCGCGGGACGCGCGCGTCCGGGTGCTCCACCTCGACGAGAACGTCGGCCTCGGGCGCGCCCGCAACGCCGGCCTGGCCGTCGCCGCCGGCGACTACGTGATCTTCCTGGACAGCGACGACACCCTCACCCCCGGCCTGCTGCAGGCGATCGACGAGCGGCTGAGGGCCTGCACCGACCCGGACATCCTGGTCTACGACTACGCGCGCACCTACTGGGACGGCCGCGTGGTCCGCTCCGCCTCCGCCCCGCTGTTCGCCCGCTCCGGCCCCGACGTGTTCGACCTCGACGGCCGCCCCGACCTCCTCGACCTGCTCATGGTGGTCTGGAACAAGGCCTACCGCCGCGACTGGATCGACGCCGAGGGCCTCACCTTCCCCGCCGGGTACTACGAGGACACCCCGTGGACCTTCCCGGCGCTGCTCGCCGCCGGGCGGATGACGGTGCTCGACCGGGTCGGCGTGCACTACCGCCAGCGCAAGCAGGGCGGCAACATACTCGCCACGGTCAGCCGCAAGCACTTCGACATCTTCGACCAGTACGACCTGGTCTTCGCCTTCCTCGACCGGCGGCCCGACCTCGACCGGTGGCGGCCGGTGGTCTTCGCCCGGATGGTGCACCACCTCAACACCGTGGTCAGCCGCCCCGACCGGGTGCCGCTCGGCGACCGCCGGGAGTTCTTCCGCCGCGCCGCCCAGCACTGCGCCCGGCTCCGCCCGGCCGACTACAAGCCCGCCGCCGGCGCCGAGGGCGTGCGCACCGAGCTGCTCAGCCACGGCCACTACCTGACCTACCAGAGCGTCCGCGCCCTCGCCCGGACGCGGCAGCTCGCCGCCCGGGCCGCACGCCGGGCCAAGCGTGCCGCGAGCGTCCGCGACGCCACCCCCGTGCAGGGCCGCCCGGCGGCGCCGCAGGCCGGCCAGGAGGCCCGACCGGCCCCGTCCGGGCAGTCCGCCGCCCGGACGGACGGCACCGCCTCGGACGTCGGCACCCCCACCGGTTCCTGACCCCGTCCTGCCCCCGGCGGCCCGCCCCCGGCCCGGCTGTAGGCCGGCCGGGGCCAGCCCGCCCGTGCGCCGACGCGTCCGGCCGCACCTGATCACCGCGCACGGTATACAGGACCGGTCGTCGCTCGTTCAGGTGATCCCGAGGGGGCTGGGCCCGTGGACTTCCTCACCCGTCTCCCGGTCGTCGGTCCGCTGCTGGCCCGGCTGATGCGCAGCCGCGCCTGGCAGGCCTACCAGCTGTTCGGCGACACCCAGGGCAACCGGCTGGCGGGCGCCGTCACCTTCTTCGGCTTCCTCGCGCTCTTCCCGCTGCTCACCGTGGCCCTGGCGATCGCCGCGGCGGCCCTCTCCCAGCAGCGCGTGGACGAACTCCAGAAGGACATCGCCGACCAGGCCTCCGGCCTCTCCGACGCGATCGACCTGAACTCCCTGGTGGACAACGCGGCCACGGTCGGCGTGATCAGCGGCGTGGTGCTGCTGCTCTCCGGGCTCGGCTGGGTGGAGACCATGCGCGGCTCGGTCCGGGCGATCTGGCGGTTGCCCCAGGACCCGGGCCAGGTGTTCGTCCGCAAGGCCTGGGACTGCGTCGTCCTGCTCGGCCTCGGCGTGGTCTGCCTGCTGTCGCTCGGCGCGTCCGCCGGCGCCACCACGCTCGCCCGGCGGCTCGCCGACGCGATCGGGCTGACCGGCGGCGCCGGCCGCGCCGTGCTGACGGTGGTCGGCTTCCTCATCGCCGTCGGCGCCGACCTGCTGCTCTTCGCCTACCTGCTCGGGCCCTTCCCGAGGATCACCGACCAGTCCCGCCGTGCCCTGTTCGGCGGTGCGCTGATCGGCGCGGTCGGCTTCGAGGTGCTGAAGGTGGCGCTGTCCTCCTACCTCGGCTCGGTCGCGGGCCGCAGCCTCTACGGCGCCTTCGGCGTCCCGGTCGCGCTGCTGCTCTGGATCGACTTCGTCGCCCGGCTCCTGCTGTACTGCGCGGCCTGGACGGCCCTCGCCGACCCGGCCGCCGCCCGGATGCGCGCACGCGAACAGGGCCGCAGGCTGGTCGAAGCGTCGGCCGAGAAGTGAGATCGCGCCCCTGTCGGGCACACTCGGACGTGACTAGGATCACGTCCACGTCTCATCCGGTTCTCATCCGGCCCTCATCAGGCTGTCGCCCACGCACACCCCCGCCGGCGGGAGCCCCGCATCGCGCCACCCGTCCGCCGCACCCATGGAGCCCCCCGTGACCAGCGCAGACACCGTCACCGCCACCCCCGTCCCACGTACGCCGGACGACGTACCAGGGTGGTTCTGGAAGGCGGACCAGGAGATCTTCGGCTGGCTGCTCCGCCGCCAGACCGCCGCCGGCACCGGCGGCGACCTGCTGGAACTCGGCGCCTACCTCGGACGCAGCGCCGTCGTCCTGGGCCAGTACCTGCAGCCCGGCGAGACCTTCACGGTCTGCGACCTGTTCGACTCCGACGCCCCCGACGCCGACAACTCGGCCGAGATGGCCATGTCCTACCGCAAGACCCTCACCCGGCAGGCCTTCGAGGCCAACTACCTCGCCTTCCACGAGGAGCTCCCGGTGATCGTCCAGGCGCCGACCTCGGTGCTCGCCGACGGCCGCGTCCCGGCCGGCTCCTGCCGCTTCGTCCACGTCGACGCCTCGCACCTGTACGAGCACGTGGCCGGCGACGTCCTGGTCGCCCGGGACGTCCTGGCCAAGGACGGCGTGGTCGCCTTCGACGACTACCGGGCCCCGCACACCCCCGGTGTCGCCGCCGCCGTCTGGGAGGCCGTCTTCGACCTCGGCCTCAAGCCGGTCTGCCTCACCCCGGAGAAGTTCTACGGCACCTGGGGCGACGCCGAGGCCGTCCAGAAGGACCTGCTCGCCCGCGACTGGCGCGCCGAGGGCTTCCGGATGGACGACGAGCAGATCGCCGGCCACACCTGCTACCGGCTGGCCTTCGACGGGCCCCAGCCGAACGGCGCCCCGCAGACCCGCACGGCCCCGGAGCGCTCCACCGCCCGCCGGATCGCCATCGACGTGCTGCCGCCGTTCGCCACCCGGGCCGCCCGCAAGGCGCTGCGCGCCGCCCGGGCCCGCGGCACCCGCTGACCGACCCCGCCGGGACGGGGGCGGCGCGGCGCCGTCAGCGCCGTCGCACCGCCCCCGTGCCCGCCCAGCGGCGCAGCGCCGGCCGCAGCGACAACCGTCCGGCCCGGTCCCGGCGCAGCCGCAGCGCCGCCGCCGCGGCCGCCGCCGTGCACAGGCCCGCGGCCAGCATCCCCGCCGTACCGCCCGAGTGCCGGGCGTGCTCCGGCTGCCGCGCGTCCGCCGGCGCGGCGACCGGCGGCGCCGCCGGCACCGACCGCGGCGGGCTCGGTGCGGCCGAGGGCACGGTGTCCGGCACCGGGTTGGGCCTCGGCTCCGCCGTCGGGGCCGCCGCCCCGACCGCCGAGGTGTCCTCGGCCAGCTCGCCGACCGGGTTCACCCGGTCGGCCGCGGCGAAACCCCAGTCGAGCAGGGCCGCCGCCTCGTCGTACACCTTCTGGTAGGTCGTCGTGTGCATCACGGTGACCAGCAGCAGCCGGCCGTCCCGCTCGGCCGCCCCGGTGAAGGTCGACCCGGCGTTGGTGGTGTAGCCGTTCTTCACCCCGATCAGCCCCGGGTACGTGCCCAGCAGCCGGTCCGTGTTGGCGATCCCGAAGCTGCCGCGCTGCCCGGTCGCCCGGTCCACCGCACCGGGGAACTGGGCGTCCCGGGTCGCGCAGTACGCCCGGAAGTCCGGGTTGCGAAGCCCCGCCCGGGCGAACAGCGTCAGGTCGTACGCCGAGGAGACCTGGCCGTCCTGGTCGTAGCCGTCCGGGGTGACCACGTGGGTGTCGCGCGCCTGCAGCGCGTCCGCCCTGGCCTGCATCTGGGCGACCGTCCGGTCGATGCCGCCGTTCATGTGGGCGAGCACGTGCACGGCGTCGTTGCCCGAGCTCAGGAAGACCCCCCGCCACAGGTCCTCGACCTTGTAGTCGAGGTCCTCCTTGATCCCGACCAGGCTGCTGCCCGGCCCCAGCCCCGTCAGCTCCTCCGGGGCGACCCGGTGCACCGCCTCCCGGTCCAGCTTCGGCAGCACGGTGTCCGCGAACAGCATCTTCAGCGTGGACGCCGGCGGCAGCTCGGCGTGCGCGTTGTACGAGGCCAGCACCTCGCCCGAGGTGCCGTCCGCGACCAGCCAGGACCGCCCGGTGAGGTTCCCGGGCAGCGCCGGCGCGTCCGACCGGGGCGCCACCTGCACCCCCGGCCGGGCCAGCCGCTCACCGCCGACCACCTCGGCGGCGGCCCGCGGCCGGGCGGCCGCCGGGGCGGCCGGAGCGAGGGCGAACAGGCCGGCGGCGGCTGCGGCGGCACATCGGTGCGCGAAGTGACGGTCGATCAGCATTGCCGGAACGTACCCGCACGCCCCCGCCCCGCCGCCCCGCCGCCGACGACTCCCCCCGAACGGATGCGCCCGGCCGGGCTGCGCATACTGGACGGGCAGCACCTCCGATGCCCCGCGAAGGATCCCGATGAAGCTCAGCCGCCGCACGTCCTGGTTCCTCACCGCCTTCGGCGTGTGGTCCCTGATCATCTGGACGACCTTCGTCAAGAACCTCTGGAAGGACTCCGGCGGGCAGGCCTTCGTGAACGGCGACCACTCCCAGCCGACCGCCTTCTTCTGGGTGCACCTGCTGCTGGCCGTGACCTCGCTGGTGCTCGGCATCGCGGTCGGCGCCGTCGGCGTACGGGGCGTCCGCAGCCTGCGCGAGCGCACCGCCGACTGACGCCGAAACCCCTTGCCCGGCGGAGAGTTCGGCTGGAATGATCTCCGCCGTGTGCGCACCGTGCGTATGCGTGTGCGTCTTCTTGGGGTGGGTCACACAGTGTTCCGTACGGTCTCTCCGCGTCTGCTGGCCTCGGCCGCCGGCGTCGCCCTCGCCGCCGGCCTGCTGGCCGCACCGGCGGCCTCCGCCGCCACCGACGGCAGGGCCACCGACCCCGCCGTCGTGCCGAGCCCCGGCTTCTACGGCACCGGTATCCGCACCGACGCCTGCGACGGCACCACCGCACCCGGCTGGATCGCCACCACCGCGCCGGCCCTCACCGCCCGCACCGCCGCCGACCGGGCACGCTTCAAGGTCTGGGACGAGACGGGCACCAAGGTCTTCGACGCCGAGGGCACCGCCGTCGACGGCACCGCCACCGCACGGCCCGCCGGCCTCACCGAGGGCCGCACCTACACCTGGCGTGCCAAGGGCGCGGGCGGCGGCGCCCCCACCGCCGAGTGCCACTTCCGGATCGATGCCACCGCGCCCTCCCTCACCCTCGACTCCGCCGACTTCCCGAGCTCCGACAGCGGCCGGACCCCGCAGAAGTACGCCGGCCAGACCGGCACCTTCACCATCGCCGGCAGCGACGCCGCCTCCGGCGTGGCCTGCTACCGGTACGTCCTGAACGGCACCCCCAGCGTCGGCAACGACTGCACCGGTGCCGTGCGGCCCGCTGCGGACGGCAGCGCCACCTTCACCCTGAAGCCGAAGGACTGGGGCACCAACATCCTCACGGTCCAGGCCTTCGACGAGGCCGGCAACGCCTCCCAGCCGGTCACCTACACGTTCTACGCACCGCCGAACCCCAACCCGCCGCAGAGCGTCCCCGGCGACGTGAACGCCGACGGAGTACCGGACGTCCTGCTGCCCGACGCCGACGGCAACCTGCAGGTCCTCGGCGCCGACGCCACGAGCACGGACCCCGCCTCCACCACCGCGGCCGCCTACGGCCCCGGCGGTACCTGGGCCGGTACCACCATCGCGCACCGTGGTTGGGACTCCAGCCACGCGCCCGCCGACGACCTGTTCGTCCACGTCCCCGGCGGCGCCGCGCTGTACCTCTACCGCAACCTCGACCAGGGCGCCTTCCAGCGCACCCCCGTCCTGCTCGCCCGGCCCACCGCCTGCGCCGCGGCCGGCTGCGCCGCCGACTGGTCCGCCGCCGACCAGCTGGTCGCCCTCGGCGCCCTCGGCACCGGCCAGCAGAGCTCGCTGGTGACCGTCGAGAACGGCGACCTCTGGCTGTTCCAGGCCGCCACCGTCGGAACCCGCTACTCCACCGTCAAGCGCCTCTCCACCACCGGCCCCTGGGCCGGCTACGACGTGGTCGCGCCCGGCAAGGCGGCCGACGGCAGCCTCGCCCTGTGGTCCCGCGAGCGGGCCACCGGCACCCTGCGCACGTACCCGATCGCGAAGCAGGCCGACGGCACGTACGACTTCTCCGCGCTCGCCGACCCGTCCGCCGGCACCGCCGTCGGCACCTTCCCGGCCGCCGAGTACCCGCTGCTCGGCAGCTCCGGCGACGGCAACGGCGACGGCCGCCCCGACCTGTACGCCGTCACCGCCGCCCGCCACCTGCTGACCTTCGACGGCACCGCCGCCCCGAAGGACCTCGGCGCCCTGCGCTGAACCCCGCACGGCAGAACGCCCGAGGGCCCGACCGGACGTACCGGTCGGGCCCTCGGGCGTTGCCGCGGGCGCTCAGAAGCGGCGGGTGACCAGCGCGCGCTTCACCTCGGCGATCGCCTTGGTGACCTCGATGCCGCGCGGGCAGGCCTCCGAGCAGTTGAAGGTGGTGCGGCAGCGCCACACGCCCTCACGGTCGTTCAGGATCTCCAGCCGCTGCTCCGCACCCTCGTCGCGCGAGTCGAAGATGAAGCGGTGCGCGTTGACGATCGCGGCCGGGCCGAAGTACTGGCCGTCGTTCCAGAACACCGGGCAGGACGACGTGCACGCGGCGCACAGGATGCACTTGGTGGTGTCGTCGAACCGCTCGCGGTCCTCCTGGGACTGCAGGCGCTCGCGCGTCGGGTCGTTCCCCTTGGTGATGAGGAACGGCATGACGTCCTTGTACGCCTGGAAGAACGGGTCCATGTCGACGATCAGGTCCTTCAGGACCGCGAGGCCCTTGATGGGCTCGACCGTGATCGGCTTCTCCGGGTTGACGTCCTTGATCAGCGTCTTGCAGGCCAGCCGGTTGCGGCCGTTGATCCGCATGGCGTCCGAACCGCAGATGCCGTGGGCGCACGAGCGGCGGTACGTCAGGGTGCCGTCCTGCTCCCACTTGACCTTGTTGAGGGCGTCCAGGACGCGCTCCTTCGGGTCCATCAGCAGCTGGTAGTCCACCCACACCGGGTCCGGGTGCTCCTCCGGGTTGAACCGGCGGATCCGCAGGGTGACGTTGATCAGCGCGGTCGCGCCCGCCTCGGCCGCGTCCAGAGCGGCCGAGTGCTTCTCCAGGGTCGGAGTGCTCATCAGTACTTACGCTCCATCGGCTGGTAGCGGGTCTGCACGACCGGCTTGTAGTCGAGGCGGACGGAGGTGCTGCCGTCGGCGGCCTCCTCGCGGTACGCCATGGTGTGCTGCATGAACTTCACGTCGTCGCGGGTCGGGAAGTCCTCGCGGTAGTGACCGCCGCGGGACTCCTCGCGGGCCAGCGCCGAGACGACCGTCACCTCGGCCAGGTCGAGCAGGTTGCCCAGCTCGATGGCCTCCAGCAGGTCGGTGTTGAAGCGCTCGCCCTTGTCCTGGATGGCGACGTTCTTGTACCGCTCGCGCAGCGCGGCGATGTCGGCGACGGCCTGCTTGAGGGTGTCGCCGGTGCGGTACACGGACGCGTTGGCGTCCATGCTCTCCTGCATCTCCTTGCGGAGCTGCGCCACCGACTCGGTGCCGGTCGACTCGCGCAGCGAGTCGACCATGTTCTGCACCAGCGCGGCCGGGTTCTCCGGCAGCGGCACGAACTCGTTGTTCGCGGCGAACTCGGCGGCGGCGAGGCCCGCGCGGCGGCCGAACACGTTGATGTCCAGCAGCGAGTTGGTGCCCAGGCGGTTGGCACCGTGCACCGAGACGCAGGCGACCTCGCCGGCGGCGTACAGGCCGGGGACGACCTCGGTGTTGTTCAGCAGCACCTCGCCCTCGACGTTGGTCGGGATGCCGCCCATGCCGTAGTGCGCGGTGGGCTGGATCGGGATCGGGTCCGTGTAGGGCTCGATGCCGAGGTAGGTGCGCGCGAACTCGGTGATGTCCGGCAGCTTGGCGTCCAGCTGCTCCGGCGGGAGGTGCGTCAGGTCCAGGTAGACGTGGTCGCCGTCCGGACCGCAGCCGCGGCCCTCGCGGATCTCGCTGTAGATCGCGCGGGAGCAGACGTCGCGGGAGGCGAGGTCCTTCATGACCGGCGCGTAGCGCTCCATGAAGCGCTCGCCGTCCTTGTTGCGCAGGATGCCGCCCTCGCCGCGGGCGCCCTCGGTGAGCAGGATGCCCATGCGCCAGATGCCCGTCGGGTGGAACTGGAAGAACTCCATGTCCTCCAGCGGCAGGCCCCGGCGGTACGCCACGGCCTGGCCGTCACCGGTCAGGGTGTGCGCGTTCGAGGTGACCTTGAACATCTTGCCGGTGCCGCCGGAGGCGAAGACGACCGCCTTGGCCTGGAAGACGTGGATCTCGCCGGTGGCCAGCTCGTAGGCGACGACGCCGGCCGTGCGGCCCTCGTTGATCAGCAGGTCGAGGACGTAGAACTCGTTGAAGAACTCGACGCCGTGCTTGACGCAGTTCTGGAACAGCGTCTGGAGGATCATGTGACCGGTGCGGTCGGCCGCGTAGCACGAGCGGCGGACGGGCGCCTCGCCGTGGTTGCGCGAGTGGCCGCCGAAGCGGCGCTGGTCGATCCGGCCCTGGTCGGTGCGGGAGAAGGGGAGACCCATCTTCTCCAGGTCGATGACCGCGTCGATGGCCTCCTTGCACATGATCTCGGCGGCGTCCTGGTCGACCAGGTAGTCACCGCCCTTGACCGTGTCGAAGGTGTGCCACTCCCAGTTGTCCTCCTCGACGTTGGCGAGGGCGGCGCACATGCCGCCCTGGGCCGCGCCGGTGTGGGACCGGGTGGGGTAGAGCTTGGTCAGCACCGCGGTGCGGCTGCGCTGCGTCGACTCGATGGCCGCACGCATGCCCGCGCCGCCGGCGCCGACGATGACCGTGTCGTACTGGTGAATCTGCATGGGGGTAAGCGCCTCTGGCTCTGCCGATTAGATGTTCGGGTCGAAGGTGAAGATCACCAGGGTGCCGAGCAGCACGGTGAACACCGCGGCGGCACCCATGAGGGTCTTCAGCCAGAGCCGAGTGGAGTCCTTCTCGGCGTAGTCGTTGATGACGGTCCGCATGCCGTTGGCGCCGTGGAGCATGGCGAGCCACAGCATCAGCAGGTCCCAGCCCTGCCAGAACGGCGAGGCCCAGCGGCCGGCGACGAACGCGAAGCTGATCTTCGATACGCCGCCGTCCAGCACCAGCATGATCAGCAGGTGGCCGAGGATCAGGACGACCAACACGACGCCGGAGAGGCGCATGAACAGCCACGCCAGCATCTCGAAGTTGGTGCGGGTGCGGCGCGGTGTCCTCTTGGTGCGCGCGCGGGCCGGCTCGACGACGAACGCGTCGGCGGGGTTCCCGGTGCCGAGGCCCTGGCCCGTGTGGGCCTGGGCGGCGGGCACGACCAGCTGGTCGACGGGGGTGTCAGAAGCCATTGCGGATCACCCGAACCACGTGCGGAGAGTGTGCTGAAGGATGTGGTAGAACGACGCGGCCATCAGGACGACCCAGACGCCGACGACGGACCAGAGCAGCTGCTTCTGGTACTTGGCGCCCTTCGACCAGAAGTCGACCGCCACGACCCGCAGGCCGTTCAGCGCGTGGAACAGGATGGCGGCCGTCAGGCCGTACTCCATCAGGTTCACGATGGGGTTCTTGTACGTCTCGATGACGGTGTCGTAGTCCTGCGGGGACACACGGACCAGCGCGGTGTCGAGGACGTGCGCGAAAAGGAAGAAGAAGATGAGGACGCCGGTGACTCGGTGAGCCACCCAGCTCCACATGCCTTCCCGGCCGCGGTACAGCGTTCCAGCCGGCACGGAAAACCCTCCGGAAGCGATTGGGGGCTCGGCCGGCTTCGGTGTCGGTCAGCCCGGCCGGGTACGGTCCACCGGCCGCGAGCATCCTATCGACGCGTTGTCGGGAAACGCCTCCGGGGGGCTCAGGTGTGATCAATCAGGCACTCACGGCCTAACGGTCCCGGGAACCATGACAGGCTGTGCCCGGACGGTCGCGCTGCGGTGTGCGCCCGCCCCGCTGCCCCCTGCCCGCGCCCACCCGAAGGACCGCCGTGCCCCACCGTCCGACCGCCCTGCTGTGCTGCGCCGCGCTGTTCGCGGCGGGCGGCTGCACCACCGTCTCCGCCTCCGCGGACCGGGTGCCGAAGCCGGCCGGGCACGTCCTGGACGCCGCCGCCCTGCGGGCCGCCGCGGTCACCGGGGCCGACCTCGGCAGCGGGTGGACGGTCACCGTGGCGGCACCGGAGCAGGGGAGCGCGGCGCCGCCCGCGGCGCGCGAGGCGGCGGACGTGCCGGAGTGCCAGCCGGTGCTGGACCTGCTCGCCCCGGCGGGCGCGCGCTCCGGCCCGATCGCGGAGGCGGATCTGAGCGCGGCCAGGGCCGGCCGCCCCCGGGAGACCGTCCACGCCGGGCTGCTCGCCTTCGAACCGGGCCGGGCGGAGCTCGTCCGCAGCGCGCTGGACCGGCTGTTCCCCCGGTGCCGGGCGTTCCGCTCCACACCGGCGGCCGGGCCGGCCCGCGGCCCGGCCGGCAAGGGGGCCCCGGCGAAACCGGTACCGGTGCTGCACCGGTTGCAGCCGTCCGACGCGGCCGTGCCGGAGGGCGTGGACGCGGTGACCGCATTCACCCTGACGGACGAGTCGGGCGGCTCCGCGGTCAGCCGGCGGGTCGTGGTCGCCCGGGTCGGGGCGGCGCTCGCGCTGTTCGTCACGCTCGGCGGCGCCCGCGAACCGGTGCCGGCCCCGGACGAGCGGCTGGTCCGGATGCAGGCGGCGCGCCTGCGGGCCGCACAACGCTGAGCCCCGCCCCGGCGGACCGGGACGGGGCATCGGGCGGCGGCGCCGTCGGGCGGTGCCGGGCGGCCGGATCAGCGGGCGCCGGCCTCCGCGGAGTGCCGGGTGACCAGGTGCGCGAGGCGCATCAGCGCTATCCGGCGCAGCTCGTCGGCGGCGACCAGGCGCTCCTCGTCCAGGTCGTTGGCGAGCCGGGTTCGGATGGAGGTGAGCACGGTGTCGAGCATCTCCTCCGGGTCCACGCCCTCCAGGCAGACGACGAAGACGTGGCCGAACCGCGCCTCGTACGCGGCGTGCGCCGCCCGGAGCGCGGTGTGCGCGGCCTGGCTGCCGGGGGCCCGCATGCCGAGCAGCGGCTGCGGCATCCAGCTCTCGTCCGCCAGGGCCTCGGCGAGGTCGGCGGGGCGCAGGTCGTAGGAGGCCTCGCTGGCCGCCGCGAGCAGGGACTCTATGTCGGGGTAGGGCCGGTGGGCGGTCAGCCGCAGGGCCCACCGGTGGCTGCCGCAGCAGGCGAGCAGGGCCTCCTCGGCGGCGCCGGGCTCGGCCTCGTTGAAGCGGTGCAGCCCGAGCAGGGACGGATCCGTCGAAGCGTCGAGGCGCTGCGGCGGGATGTCGCTGGCCAGCGGGTCCTCCTCGTGAGGGCGGGAAGGGGGGTTGCTCCAGAGACGAAAAGGTAGGTGCTGCGAAGACGCGCGGCGTGACCGGGAAGGAGCCGGGACGGGGAAGAGGGAAGACCGCGGGGCGCGGAGAAGCGCGCCCGCGCCGTGTCTTCACGGTAGTTGAGGGCTCATCAGTTGGGGAGGGAGCGGGCGGAATTCACCCGAACGAGCTATCAAGTTGTGACGTTGACGGTTGCTCGACAGCTCCCTCCCCTCCGGAGGGCGGGCTCAGAGCTCCCGGTGGACCTTGTGGTTGGCCGCCTGCGCGCGGGGGCGGACCACCAGCAGGTCGATGTTGACGTGCGGCGGGCGGGTGACCGCCCAGGAGACCGTGTCCGCGACGTCCTCCGAGGTCAGCGGCTCGGCCACGCCCGCGTACACCGAGGCGGCCTTGTCCTCGTCGCCGCGGAAGCGGGTCACCGCGAAGCCCTCGGACTTCACCATCCCCGGCGCGATCTCGATCACCCGGATCGGCTCGCCGCACAGCTCCAGCCGCAGGGTGGCCGCGATGGTGTGCGCCGCGTGCTTGGCCGCCACGTAGCCGCCGCCGCCCTCGTACGCCGCCATCGCGGCGGTGGAGGACATCACCAGCACCGTGCCGTCGCCGGTGGCCCGCAGCGCCGGCAGCAGCGCCTGGGTCACGTTGAGCACGCCGATCACGTTGACCTCGTACATGGCCCGCCAGTCGGCCGGGTCGCCGCTCTCGACGCTCTCCGCGCCGATCGCGCCGCCGGCGTTGTTGACCAGGACGTCGACCCGGCCGACCTCGGCCGCGAAGGCGTCCACGGCCGCCCGGTCGGTGACGTCCAGGGTGCGGGCGCGGCCGCCGATCTCCTTCGCCAGGGCCTCGATCCGGTCGGTGCGGCGGGCGGTCAGCACCACGTCGAAGCCGTCCGCGGCCAGCCGCCGCGCCGTCGCGGCACCGATGCCGCTGCTGGCGCCGGTGACGACGGCCACCTTCTGCTCGGTCATTGCCCCTCCCGGGGAGAAGTTCCGGTCTACGGAACCGATCATCCCAGCCCGCCCCGGAGCACCGCCGGGCGGTGCCCCGCCCGCGCCTGCGCCCGGACCCGCGCCCGCGCCTCCGCCCGCGGCGGGCCGCCGCCGGTTAGATTGCGGAGCAGGCCGAAGTCCGTCCGCCCGGGCCGCCGCGTCCGGGCCCCGTGCCCCGGAGGACGCCATGCCGCCCGAGCCCCGCCGGTCCGAGTCCGGGCTGCCGATCGAGCCGGTGTACGGCCCGGAGAGCCTCGCCGGCCGCACCCCGGACGCCCGGCCGGGCGAGTACCCGTTCACCCGCGGCGTGTACCCGACGATGTACACCGGCCGGCCGTGGACGATGCGCCAGTACGCCGGCTTCGGCACCGCGGCCGAGTCCAACGCCCGCTACCGGCGGCTGATCGCCGACGGCACCACGGGTCTGTCCGTCGCCTTCGACCTGCCCACCCAGATGGGCTACGACTCGGACGCGCCGCTCGCGGCCGGCGAGGTCGGCAAGGTGGGGGTGGCGGTCGACAGCGTCGAGGACATGGCCGTGCTGTTCGACGGCATCCCGCTGGGCGGGGTCTCCACCTCGATGACCATCAACGCCCCGGCCGCCGTGCTGCTGCTGCTCTACCAGCTGGTCGGCGAGGCCCAGGGGGTGCCGCCGGCCGCGCTGACCGGCACCGTCCAGAACGACGTGCTCAAGGAGTACATCGCCCGGGGCACGTACATCTTCCCGCCGCGGCCCTCGCTGCGGCTGGTCGCCGACCTCTTCCGGTACTGCCGGGCCGAGGTCCCCCGGTGGAACACCATCTCGATCTCCGGCTACCACATGGCCGAGGCCGGCGCCGATCCCGCGCAGGAGATCGCCTTCACCCTCGCCGACGGCGTCGAGTACGTGCGCACGGCGGTCGCCGCGGGCATGGCGGTGGACGACTTCGCCCCGCGGCTCTCCTTCTTCTTCGTCGCCCGCAGCACGCTGCTGGAGGAGGTCGCCAAGTTCCGGGCGGCCCGCCGGATCTGGGCCCGCGTCATGCGCGAGGAGTTCGGCGCGCGGGACCCGCGGTCGCAGATGCTGCGCTTCCACACCCAGACCGCCGGGGTGCAGCTCACCGCCCAGCAGCCCGAGGTCAACCTCGTCCGGGTCACCGTCCAGGCGCTGGCCGCGGTGCTCGGCGGCACCCAGTCGCTGCACACCAACAGCTTCGACGAGGCGATCGCGCTGCCCACCGAGAAGGCCGCCCGGCTGGCGCTGCGCACCCAGCAGGTGCTGGCGTACGAGACCGACGTCACCGCCACGGTCGACCCCTTCGCCGGCTCCTGGGCCGTCGAGCGGATGACCGACGACCTGGAGGAGGCGGCGCTGGCGCTGATGGCCCGGATCGAGGAGCTGGGCGGCGCGGTCGCCGCGATCGAGCAGGGCCACCAGAAGGCGGAGATCGAGCGGACGGCCTACCGCCTCCAGCAGGAGCAGGACGCCGGCACCCGGACGGTGGTCGGCGTGAACCGGTTCCGGCTGGACGCCGAGGAGCCGTACGAGCCGCTGCGGGTGGATCCGGCGATCGAGCAGCAGCAGGCGCGGCGGCTGGCCCGGCTGCGCGCGGAACGGGACGGCCCGGCGGTCTCCCGCGCCCTGGACGGGCTGCGGCGGGCCGCGGAGGGCACGGACAACGTGCTGTACCCGATGAAGGAGGCGCTGGCCGCCCGGGCGACGGTGGGGGAGGTGTGCGACGCGCTGCGCGCCGTGTGGGGCACCCACACGCCGGTCGAGCGCTTCTGACGCGCCGTCGGGGCCGGCCGCCCGACGGGCCCGGTGCGGCCGGGAGCCCGGCCCGCGTGTCCCCGCGGCGGCGGGGTCGTTGCACAGGTCGGTGATCACCCGGGAAGGCGGCTGAATCGGAATGTCATACCCATCTGTACGGCCGGTATGCACCGAAAGGGGCACGACTTCGTGGGAAGTCGGGCCAAATCCCCCCGCCCGGCCTACTCTTGTTGAGGTGAACGATCCTCAGCCCGTCGATCGGGCCGCCCTCGCCACCGCCGTCCGCGCCGGACGGGACCTGCGCGCCCGGGTACGGGCGCACGAGGCCGAGCTGATCGCCTTCCGCCGCGATCTCCACCGGCACCCGGAGCTGGGTCGGCAGGAGTTCCGCACCACCCGCCTCCTGCGCGAGCGGCTGGTCGCGGCCGGCCTGGAGCCGCGGGTGCTGCCGGGCGGCACGGGGATGACGGTGGACGTCGTCCCGCCCGGCACCGCCGAGGGCACCCCGCTGCTGGCGTTCCGGGCGGACATCGACGCGCTGCCGATCGACGACGCCAAGACCGACGTGCCGTACCGCTCGACCCTGCCGGGCCGCGCGCACGCCTGCGGGCACGACGTGCACACCGCGGTGGTGCTGGGCACCGCCCTGGTGCTGGCGGAGGCGGCCCGCACCGGCGGGCTGCGGCAGCCGGTGCGGCTGGTCTTCCAGCCCGCCGAGGAGGTCATGCCCGGGGGTGCGCTGGACGTGATCAAGGCCGGCGGGATGGACGGCGTCGGCCGGATCTTCGCGGTGCACTGCGACCCCAAGGTGGAGGTCGGCCGGATCGGGCTGAAGGTCGGGGCGATCACCTCGGCCTGCGACCGGCTGCTGCTGTCGCTGGACGGCCCCGGCGGCCACACCGCCCGGCCGCACCTGACCACCGACCTGGTCACCGCGGTGGCGCGGATGGCGGCGGACCTGCCGGCCGCGCTGGGCCGCCGGATGGACCCGCGCTGGGGCGTCAGCCTGGTGTTCGGCCGGATCGCCGCCGGTTCCGCGCCCAACGCGATCCCGCAGCACGCGGAGCTGGAGGGCACCGTCCGCTGCCTTGAGCTGGCGGGCTGGCGGGAGGCCCCGGAGATCCTCGACGAGCTGATCGCCCGGATCGCCGAGACCCACCGGGCGAAGTGGACGCTCGACTACCACCGCGGGGTGCCGCCGGTGGTCAACGAGCACACCTCGATCGCCCTGCTGGAGCGGGCGATGACCGACTGCTTCGGCGACGGCGGCGCCCCGGTGGTGGAGGACACCGAGCAGAGCCTCGGCGGCGAGGACTTCTCCTGGTACCTGGAGCACGCGCCGGGCGCGCTGGCCCGCCTCGGGGTGCGGTCCCCGCACGAGAAGGGCGTCCGCGACCTGCACCAGGGCCGGTTCGACGTGGACGAGCGGGCGATCGGCATCGGTGTGGAGCTGTTCTGCGCGATCGCCCTGGAGCACGGGACGGTCTGAGCGCGTACGACCGGGGCCGCGTCGGACGGGTGTCCGGCGCGGCTCGCTCCTGTCGTGGACGCATCGGCGTACTGTGGTGGTCGAAAATCACTCGGCAGTGACATCGCGTTGAGCAAAGGTGGCGGTCTGTCCGTATTCGTCCCGGCAGATGACCACATTTTGATAACAACCCGAATGCCTCCGCAGCCCGTAATACAACCGTGTTCTACGCGCGTTACGGTGGCGCTCGACCACGCCAAACGGGTGTGTGAGAAGGAGATACTCCCTTGCGCCGTTCACTGAAGCTCGCCGCGGTAGTGCTCTCGGGTTCCCTGGGCATCGCCTCGCTCGCCGCTTGCGGCGCAAAGAGCACCGACAACAACACCTCGTCCGGCGCCTCCTCCGGCGCCTCCAGCGTCAAGGTCGGCATGGCCTACGACATCGGCGGCCGCGGCGACCAGTCGTTCAACGACTCCGCCGCCCGCGGTCTCGACCAGGCCAAGGACCAGCTGGGTGTCCAGGTCACCGAGGCCGAGGCCAAGACCGGTGAGGCCGAGGCGGACAAGGAGGCCCGCCTCAAGTCGCTGGTCAGCGCCGGCTACAACCCGGTCATCGCCGTCGGCTTCGTGTACCAGGCGGCCGTCGAGAAGATCGCCAAGGAGAACCCGAACGTCAAGTTCGCGATCATCGACTCGGCCTCCGACACCCAGCCGAGCAACGTCACCTCGCTGACCTTCTCGGAGCAGGAGGGCTCGTACCTCGCCGGCGTCGCCGCCGCCTCCAAGAGCAAGGCCAAGCACATCGGCTTCATCGGCGGCGTGCAGTCCGAGCTGATCAAGAAGTTCGAGGCCGGTTACAAGGCGGGCGCCAAGTCCGTCGACCCGAACATCGTGGTCGAGACCACCTACCTCACCACCCCGCCGGACTTCAGCGGCTTCAACGACCCGGGCAAGGGCAAGGAAGCGGCTCAGGGCCAGCTGGACAAGGGCGCGGACGTCATCTACTCCGCCGCCGGCTCCTCCGGCAACGGCTCGATCGAGGCCGTCGCCAGCAAGGGCAAGTGGGCCATCGGCGTCGACTCCGACCAGGCCAACCAGCCGGCGCTGTCGAAGTACAAGGCCAACATCCTGACCTCCATGGTCAAGAACGTGAACGTGGCCGTCTTCGACTACATCAAGGCGTACAAGGACGGCAACCCGCTGACCGGCGTCAAGAACTTCGACCTGAAGGCCGAGGGTGTCTCGCTGGCGCAGACCGGCGGCTTCCTGAAGGACATCCAGCCGAAGATCGACGCCGCCACCCAGGCGATCACCTCCGGCGCCACCAAGATCCCCACCACCCCGGAGAACTGATCCGACGCTCCTGACCACCGCCACCTGCCGGCGGTGCCACCGGGGCCGACGAACATCACCGGAGGGCCCGGCGGGGCGCGCAGGACGCGTCCCGCCGGGCCCCGCCCGTTCCACCCACAGACAGAACACCAGGCACTCCGGCGCAACGGTGCGCACGACGACTTCAGGAGATCGCCATCACCGCTTCCGATCCCGCCCTCGACCAGGGCGGCACCCCCAGCGCGGGGACGGCGACACCGGCCGTCGAACTGCGCGGCATCACCAAGCGCTTCCCCGGCGTCGTGGCCAACCACGACATCGACATCACCGTGCGACGCGGCACCGTGCACGCCCTCATGGGCGAGAACGGCGCCGGCAAGTCCACCCTGATGAAGATCCTCTACGGCATGCAGCGGCCGGACGAGGGCACCATCGCCATCAACGGCAAGCAGGTCCAGCTCACCACCCCGGCCGACGCGATCGACCTCGGCATCGGCATGGTGCACCAGCACTTCATGCTCGCGGACAACCTGACCGTCTGGGAGAACATCGTCCTCGGCGGCGAGAAGCTCCACGGCATGGGCGGCAAGGCCAAGGCGAAGATCCAGGAGATCTCCGACCAGTACGGTCTGGGCGTGCGCCCGGACGCCCTGGTCGAGGACCTGGGCGTCGCCGACCGGCAGCGCGTGGAGATCCTCAAGGTCCTCTACCGCGGCGCGAACATCCTGATCCTCGACGAGCCGACCGCCGTCCTCGTGCCGCAGGAGGTGGACGCGCTCTTCGACAACCTCCGCGAGCTCAAGGCGGAGGGCGTCACCGTCATCTTCATCTCCCACAAGCTGCACGAGGTGCTCGCCGTCGCCGACGCGATCAGCGTCATCCGCCGCGGCACCACCGTGGGCGACGCCGACCCCAAGACGGTCACCGCCCGCCAGCTCGCCGAGCTGATGGTCGGCGCCGAGCTCCCCTCGCCGGAGAGCCGCGCCTCGACCGTCACCGAGGACGAGATGCTCCGCGTGGACGGCGTGCGGATCGCCAAGACCGACGCCGAGGGCATCGAGCGCGTCGTCCTCGACGACGTCTCGCTGCGCATCCGCCGCGGCGAGGTGCTGGGCATCGCCGGTGTCGAGGGCAACGGCCAGGCCGAGCTCGTCGAGGCGATCATGGGCATGATCCCGCTCGACGCCGGCACCGTGGCGCTGGACGGCAAGGACGTCACCACCGCGCTCACCCGCGCCCGCCGCGAGGCCGGCATCGGCTACATCCCCGAGGACCGCCACCGGCACGGCCTGCTGCTGGAGGCCCCGCTCTGGGAGAACCGGATCCTCGGCCACGTCACCGAGACGCCCAACTCCAAGGGCGTCCTGCTCGACCCGGCCGGAGCCCGCAAGGACACCCAGCGGATCGTCGAGGAGTACGACGTCCGCACCCCCGGCATCGAGGTCACCGCGGCCTCCCTCTCCGGCGGCAACCAGCAGAAGCTGATCATCGGCCGCGAGATGAGCCACAACCCGAAGCTGCTGGTCGCGGCCCACCCGACCCGCGGCGTCGACGTCGGCGCGCAGGCCCAGATCTGGGACCAGATCCGCAAGGCCCAGCGCGAGGGCCTCGCGGTGCTGCTGATCTCCGCAGACCTGGACGAGCTGATCGGCCTCTCCGACACGATCCGGGTGATCTACCGCGGCCGCCTGGTCGCCGACGCCGACCCGGCCACCGTCACCGCCGAGGACCTCGGCACCGCGATGACCGGCGCCGCCCGCGGCCACATCGAGTCCGAGCCCGACGCCGTCACCGATGAGAAGGCGGTCGCCGCCGAGGGCACCGAGGCCGCGTCCGACCGTTCCGCCGACGACACGCAGGCGGGGGAGTAATCCATGACCAGTCCCAACCCGCCCGCCAAGCGCTCGTTCGCCTCGCGGTTCGACGCCGAGAAGATCCTGCTCGCCCTTGCCGCCCCGGTACTGGCCGTCCTGCTCTCGGTGGCGATCTGCTCCGTCCTGCTGGCGGTCTCCGGCAAGGACCCGTTCGACGCCTTCGACGTGATGATCCGGTACGGCACCGCCTCCGACGGCCAGGTGCTGACCCTCAACCGGGCGACCGTCTACTACATCGCCGGCTGCGCCGCGGCGTTCGGCTTCCGGATGAACCTGTTCAACATCGGCGTCGAGGGCCAGTACCGCCTCGGCGTGCTGTTCGCCGCCTACGTCGGCAGCGTCGTCGACCTGCCGTCGTTCATCCAGATCCCGCTGCTGCTGGTCACCGCCATGCTGGTCGGCGGTCTGTGGGCCAGCGTCGCCGGTGTGCTCAAGGTCTACCGCGGCGTCAGCGAGGTCATCTCGACCATCATGCTGAACGCGATCGCCACCGCCGTCGTCGGCCTGCTGCTCATCCCCGGCCGCTTCGCGCCGGCGAAGAGCGCCAACGCCAACGCGATCCAGACCGCCCCGGTCTCCGAGTCGAGCCACTTCTTCTCGATCGAGACCGCCGGCGGCACGCTCTGGGGCTTCATCTTCGTGGCGATCCTGATCGGCGTGCTGTTCCAGTTCACCCTGACCCGCACCCGGTTCGGCTTCGACCTGCGCGCCACCGGCCGCTCGGAGACCGCCGCCAAGGCGTCCGGTGTCAACGTCAAGCGCATGGTGCTGACCAGCATGGCGGTGTCCGGTGCCATCGCCGGCCTCATCGGCATCCCCGAGCTGCTGCAGAGCTCGTTCTACTTCGGTCAGAGCATCCAGCTGAACCTCGGCTTCATCGGCATCTCGGTGGCCCTGCTCGGCCGCAACAGCCCGATCGGCATCGCCTTCTCGGCCCTGCTGTTCGCCTTCCTCGACGTCTCCGGCACGCAGCTGCCGCTGCAGGGCGACTACCCGCAGGAGATCGTCCTCGTCATGCAGGGCACCATCGTCATCTGCGTCGTCGTCGCCTACGAGCTGGTGCGCCGTTACGGCCTCAAGCGCCAGCAGCAGAAGGTCGGCGCCGAGCTCGCCGCCCAGGCCGCCGCGGCCGCCGCCAACAAGGAGGTTGCCGCGTGAGCACCGCCACCACCGCCCGGCCGAAGACGCCGGGAGCCCCGACGAAGAAGTCGAAGCTCACCTGGCCGATCGTGCTGCTGCTGATCGCGGGCGCGCTCGTCCTGGTCTCCGCCGTCGGCGCGGCCACCGACAACCACGGCCTGACCGCCTCCGGCCAGATCAACGCCGCCCTCGGCGCAGCCGTCCCGATCGCGATGGCCGGTCTCGGCGGTCTGTGGTCGGAGCGGGCCGGCGTGGTCAACATCGGCCTCGAAGGCATGATGGTCGCCGGCACCTTCTGCGGCGCCTGGGTGGGCTTCCTGGTCAACCCCTGGGTCGGCCTGCTCGCCGGCATGGCCGGCGGCGCCCTGGGCGGCCTGCTGCACGCGCTGGTCACCGTCACCTTCGGCGTCGACCACATCGTCTCCGGCGTCGGCATCAACCTGCTGATCCCGGGCATCTGCGCCTACGTGAACCGGATCTACTACCGGGACTACGTGGCCAACGGCGCGGGCGCCAACCAGTCGCCGCCGGCCGACTCGCTGCCCAGCATCACGATCCCCGGGCTGTCGGACTGGCTGAAGGACATCGAGAACCACCACTGGTTCCTGGTCTCCGACGTGGCGGGCATCGTCGGCGGTGTGGTCACCAACCTGTCGGTGGTCATCGTGATCGCCGCCGTGCTGATCGTCGCCAGCTACTTCCTGCTCTGGCGGACCGTCTTCGGCCTGCGCCTGCGCTCCTGCGGCGAGAACCCGACCGCCGCCGAGTCGCTGGGCGTCAACGTCTACAAGTACAAGTACTACGCGGTCGTCGCCTCGGGCGCGTTCGCGGGCCTCGCCGGTGCGTACCTGTCGCTGGTCGCGGCGCACTTCTACAAGGACGGCCAGACCCAGGGCCGCGGCTTCATCGGCCTCGCCGCGATGATCTTCGGCAACTGGATGCCGGGCGGCCTCGCCGTCGGCTCGGGCCTGTTCGGCTTCACCGACAGCCTCCAGCTGCGCGACGCGGACAACGTCCACGTGCTGCTGCTGGTGATCGCGCTGGCCATGGGCCTGCTCGCGATGTGGCACGGCTACCGCCGCAAGTACACCACCGCGGTGATCAGCCTGGTGGTCGCCGGCGGCCTCGGCCTCTGGTTCGCGCTGACCGACTCGGTGGAGCGCCCGCTGATCGTGGCCACCCCGTACGTGATCACGCTGGTCGTGCTCGCGCTGGCCTCGCAGCGCCTGCGTCCGCCGAAGGCCGACGGCCAGATCTACCGCAAGGGCGAAGCCAAGTGACGACCGCACCCGCGCCCGACTGGGAGACGCTGCGGGAGGCCGCACGCGGCGCCATGGCGCACGCGTACGCCCCCTACAGCAAGTTCCCGGTCGGGGCGGCGGCCCTGGTCGACGACGGTCGGATCGTCACCGGCTGCAACGTGGAGAACGCCTCGTACGGACTCGGCCTGTGCGCCGAGTGCGGCCTGGTCTCCGCGCTGCACGCCAGTGGCGGCGGCCGGTTGACGGCCTTCACCTGCGTGGACGGGGCCGGCAGCCTCTTGATGCCGTGCGGCCGCTGTCGGCAGCTGCTGTACGAGCACGGCGGCCCCGAGCTGCTGGTGGACCTGCCGTCCGGGGTGAAGACCATGGACGAGGTCCTGCCGGACGCCTTCGGGCCGGAGCGGCTCTAGCACCTCCCGTTGTTACGCGCGTAGAGTGTCGCGGAGGGGCCCCGTTCGGGCCCGCCGCGGCACTCTTCGCATTCCTGCACCTGAGCACCCTGCACCTCTTGGAGACCCCATGGACGCCCCCTCCGTCATCAGGACCAAGCGCGACCGCGGAGAGCTGACCGACGGCCAGATCGACTGGGTCATCGACGCCTACACCCGCGGCGAGGTCGCCGACGAGCAGATGTCGGCCCTGGCCATGGCCATCCTGCTGAACGGCATGAACCTCCGCGAGATCAGCCGCTGGACGGACGCGATGATCCGCTCCGGCGTCCGGATGGACTTCTCCTCGCTCGGCGTGCCCACCTCCGACAAGCACTCCACCGGCGGCGTCGGCGACAAGATCACCCTGCCGCTCGCCCCGCTGGTCGCCGCCTGCGGCGCCGCCGTCCCGCAGCTCTCCGGCCGCGGCCTCGGCCACACCGGCGGCACCCTCGACAAGCTGGAGTCGATCCCCGGCTGGCGCGCCCTGCTCTCCAACGAGGAGATGCTCCAGGTCCTCAACGACACCGGCGCCGTCATCTGCGCCGCCGGCGACGGCCTCGCCCCCGCCGACAAGAAGCTCTACGCGCTGCGCGACGTCACCGGCACCGTCGAGGCGATCCCGCTGATCGCCTCCTCGATCATGTCGAAGAAGATCGCCGAGGGCACCGGGGCGCTCGTCCTCGACGTCAAGGTCGGCTCCGGCGCCTTCATGAAGAACCTCGCCGACGCCCAGGAGCTCGCCCGCACCATGGTCGGCCTCGGCAAGGCGGCCGGGGTCAACACCGTCGCCCTGCTCACCGACATGTCCACCCCGCTCGGCCTCACCGCAGGCAACGCGCTGGAGGTCCGCGAGTCCGTCGAGGTGCTGGCCGGCGGCGGCCCCGCCGACGTCGTCGAGCTCACCCTGGCGCTCGCCCGCGAGATGCTCGACGCGGCCGGCGTGCACGGCAAGGACCCGGCCGACGCACTGCGGGACGGCTCCGCGATGGACCACTGGCGCCGCATGATCGCCGCCCAGGGCGGCGACGTCGACGCCCCGCTGCCGGTCGCCCGCGAGCAGCACGTGATCACGGCCCCGGCCTCCGGCGTGCTCACCGCCCTCGACGCCTATGCCGTCGGCGTCTGCGCCTGGCGCCTGGGCGCCGGCCGCGCCCGCAAGGAGGACCCGGTGCAGGCCGGCGCCGGCGTCGAGATGCACGCCAAGCCCGGTGACACCGTGGTGGCCGGCCAGCCGCTGCTGACCCTGCACACCGACACCCCCGAGCGCTTCGACTACGCGATCGAGGCCCTCAAGGACGGCGTCACGGTCGCCCCCGAGGGCACCGCCTTCACCCCGAACCCGATCGTCCTCGACCGCATCGCCTGACGCACCTCACCTCCGGGGCTGCCGGCGCCCGCCTGCCCGTCAGGCGTACGTCAGCAGCCCCGAGGTGTCGACCCGCCAGGGGCCGACGCTCACCGTGTCGCCGAACACGAAGTGCGTCCGCGAGGCGTACCCGGGCTCGTCGTGCACGATGCCGGTGCCCTTGCGGGGGTCGACCAACAGGTAGAGCGGGATGCCCATGGCCGCGTAGTCGCGGACCTTGGCCTCGTAGTCGTTCTCCGGATTCGACTTGGAGACGACCTCGACCACGAGCAGCACCTCGTGGGGGAGGAGCGACGGCTGTTCCCGTTCCAGTGCTTCCTCGGCGAACACCATGAGATCCGGGCAGCGCAGCCGACCGAGCCCGGCATCCTCCAGGTCGGCACCGGGGTGGGCGACATGACCCGGATGTGTCGAGGGGAGCTGGGCGTTGAGCTGGCGGGCGATCCTCAGCACGGCGAGTTCGTGCCGTCGGACCGGTGACATCATCATGACGATCTCGCCGTTCGCGATCTCGACCTTCCCTATCCCCGGGACCTTCGGCAGCTGATCCGCGATCTCGCGCAGCCGGGCGTACACAGCCGGATCAATGCTCATGCCCGGAGTTTAGCTTCGCTCCTCTTCGTCAGCGGGCCGTGGCGAGGGTGCGGCGTTCGACGACCGCGCGGCGGGTGGCGTAGAGGGTGATGCCGGCCGCCAGGGTCATCGCGCACAGGCCCACCGCCGCGGCGCCGGACCAGCCGGTGGCGTGGTAGGCGTCGGCGCCGATCGTGCCGCCGAGGCTGTTCCCGAGGTAGTAGGCGATCAGGTAGAGCGCCGAGGCCTGGGCGCGGCCCTCGGTGGCGGTGCGGCCGACCGCCGAGGAGGCGGTGGCGTGGCCGGCGAAGAACCCGGCCGTGATCAGCACGAGCCCGGCCAGGGCGGCCACCAGCGAGCCGGAGAGCGAGAGCAGTAGGCCCGCGGTGGTGAGGCCGATCGCCGTGTAGAGGGTGCCGCGGCGGCCCAGTCGGCCGACCAGCTTCCCGGCGGAGGCCGAGGAGACCGTGCCGACCAGGTAGACCACGAAGATCGAGGCGGCCACCGACTGCGGCAGGTCGAACGGCGCGGCGACCAGCCGGTACCCGACGGTGTTGTAGACGGCGCCGAACACCGCCATGAAGAGCAGCCCCAGGGCGTACAGCCGCAGCAGCAGCGGGTTGCGCAGGTGCCCGCCGACGGTGCGGGCGAGGGCGCGGGCGTCCACCCGGGCCGGGGTGAAGTGGCGGGCCGCCGGGATCAGCGCGCGGAAGGCGAGCACCGACAGCAGCGCCAGCAGGGCCGAGACGGCGAGGCCCCAGCGCCAGCCCCAGGCGGCCGCGGCCCAGCCGGAGACCAGCCGTCCGCTCATCCCGCCGATCGAGTTGCCGGCCACGTACAGCCCCATCGCCGAGGCCAGCGCGGTCGGGTGGACCTCCTCCGCGAGGTAGGCCATCGCCGTGGCGGGCAGCCCGGCGAGCGCCGCGCCCTGGAGGACCCGCAGCACCACCAGGGTGGTGAGGTCCGGGGCGAACGGCAGCGCCAGCGCCAGCACGGCGGCGGAGGCGATCGAGACCGACATCACCGCGGTGCGCCCGAACCGGTCGGACAGCGCACTGGCGGGCAGCAGTGCGAGGGCCAGTCCCAGGGTGGCGGCGGACGCCGTCCAGCTGGCCTGACCGGGGGTCAGGTCGAGGTCGGCGGAGAGGATCGGCAGCAGGCCCTGCGTGGAGTACAGCAGGACGAAGGTGGCCACCCCCGCGGCGAACAGGGCCAGGTTGGCGCGCCGGAAGGCGCGGTCCCCCGGCCGGAGGCGGCGGTCGGCGGCCGCTGCGGGGGCGGCATCGGCGGCGGAAGGGGACGACGGCGTGAGGGCACCCGGCAGCGTGGCTGCGGATGCCCCGGTACTGGCGGGCGACATGGCTCGAACGTAGGCCCCGCACGGTTGATGCGTCCAATACATGAATCGTGGAGAATCCATGCCATGACGCATGACAGCAGCTCACCGCCGCTGCGCCTGGCCGAGCTCGATCCGGAGTCGGCCGTGGTCCGCCTCACACCCCAGCTGGCGCAGTTCGCCGCGGTCGCACGGCTGGAGCACGTCACCCAGGCCGCGCAGTCGCTCGGGATGCCGCAGCCGACGCTCTCCCGGTCGGTGGCCCGGCTGGAGGCCGAACTCGGCGTGGACCTGCTGGCCCGTCAGGGCCGGACGGTACGGCTGACCCGGGCGGGTCGGCTGCTGCTCACCTCCGTCGAGCGGGCGCTCGCAGAACTGGAACGCGGCGCCGAGGCGGCCCGGGCCGAGGCCGACCCCGCGGCGGGCCGGGTGGCGTTCGGCTTCCTCCACACCATGGGGACGGAGGCGGTGCCCGCGCTGCTGCGGGACTTCCGCGCCTCCCACCCGCGGGTCCGCTTCCAACTGGTCCAGGACTACGTGGCGGCGATGCTGGAACGGCTGCGGGCCGGCGAACTCGACCTGTGCCTGGTCTCGCCGCTGCCGGACGCCCCCGACCTCACCGCCCGGCACCTGGACGAGCAGCGGCTGCCGCTGGCCGTCCCGGCCGACCACCGGCTCGCCGGCCGGCGCCGGATCCGGCTCGCCGAGGTCGCCGAGGAACCGTTCGTCGCGGTGGAGGAGGGGTACGGGCTGCGCGTGATCACCGACGGCTTCTGTGCGGAGGCCGGCTTCGCGCCGCGGATCGCCTTCGAGGGCGAGGAGGCGGAGACGCTGCGCGGGCTGGTCGCGGCCGGGCTGGGCGTGGCACTGCTGCCGCCGGCGCTGGTGCCCCGGCCGGGCGTGGTGGAACTGGAGGTGACGGCACCGCGGACCCGCCGGGCGATCGGGCTGGCCTGGGTGTCGGGGCGGCCGCTCACTCCGCCGGCGGCGGCCTTCCGTGACTTCGTGCTGTCGCGCAGGGGCGCGCTGCTGGGGCGGCACTGAGGAGTGCCCCTTCGAGGAGGGCGCCCCTGAAGGGGTTGATCCCGTACGTCAGGCGAGGACCGTGTCGAGGCGGGCGAGGACGCCCGGCCAGCCCTTGCCCATGCCGTCGAGGGCGGTGCGGCCCATCGGGGAGTCGAGGTCGAAGCCGGCGTGTTCGAGGAAGAGCCGGGTGCCGCGGCCCTCGGGGACGAGCCGCCAGGTGACGGTGGTGTCGAGGCTGCCCTCGGCGAAGGTGTAGCGCAGCAGCCGCTCCTCCTCGACGGCCGTCACCTCGCACGGCTGGCTGCCCCAGGGACCCATGTCCAGGCTGAAGCGGTGCCCGACGACCGGCCGCACGTCGCCGGCCGCCCACCAACGGGCGTGCAGTCCGGGGTCGGTGAGGGCGCGCCAGACGGCGGCGGGCGGGTGCGGCAGGAAGCGGTCGCAGTGGATCGTGTCGGAGTCGGTCACGGTCTCTCCTCGTCGAGCAGGTCGCTGAGGGCGCGCAGCCGGTCGCGCCAGTAGTGTTCGAACGGATGCAGCCAGTCCCCGACCTCGGCGAGGGGGGCCGCGTCGAGGTGGTACCAGCGCTGCCGGCCGCGGGGCTCCTCGCGGACGAGCCCGGCCTGCCGCAGCAGCTGGAGGTGTTCGGAGACCGCCGGCCGGCTGAGGTCGAAGAGGCCCGCCAGGTCGTTGACCGGGCGCGGGCCGTCCAGCAGGGCCGCGAGCAGGGCGCGCCGCACGGGGTTGGCGAGCGCGCCGAAGACGTCGGTTGCCATGCCCCGAAGATACGTCGGGTTTTTCCGACGTGTCAAGCGTCGGAAAATTCCGACATGGCGACACGCCCGGCGATCCGAGTAGGAATCTACGCGCGTAGGAGCTACACTCCCGCAATGGAGAAGCAGATCCCTGCCACCGCGGGCACCACTGGCCCCCGCATTCCCACCGCCGAACAGATCGCCCGTGCTCCCAAGGTGCTCCTGCACGACCACCTGGACGGCGGCCTGCGCCCCGAGACGGTCGTCGAGCTCGCCGCCGCGTGCGGCTACGAGGGACTCCCCACCACCGACCCGGTCAAGCTCGGCGAGTGGTTCCGCGAGGCCGCCGACTCCGGTTCGCTGGTCCGCTACCTGGAGACCTTCGCCCACACCTGCGCCGTCATGCAGACCCGTGAGGCGCTGATCAAGGTCGCCGCCGACTGCGCCGAGGACCTCGCCGCCGACGGCGTCGTCTACGCCGAGGTCCGGTACGCCCCCGAGCAGCACCTGGAGGCCGGGCTCACCCTCGACCAGGTCGTCGAGGCCGTCAACGAGGGCTTCCGGCTCGGCGAGGCCAACGCCCGCGCCGCCGGCCACCGCATCCGGGTCGGCACCCTGCTGACCGCGATGCGCCACGCCGCCCGCTCCACCGAGATCGCCGAGCTCGCCAACCGCTACCGCGACCAGGGCGTGGTCGGCTTCGACATCGCCGGCGCCGAGGCGGGCCACCCGCCCACCCGGCACCAGGCCGCCTTCGACTACCTCAAGGGCGAGAACAACCACTTCACCATCCACGCGGGCGAGGCCTTCGGCCTGCCGTCGATCTGGGAGGCCCTGCAGTGCTGCGGCGCCGACCGGCTCGGCCACGGCGTCCGGATCGTCGACGACATCACCGTCGGCGAGGACGGCGCGGTGCAGCTCGGCCGGCTCGCCGCGTACGTCCGCGACAAGCGCGTCCCGCTGGAGATGTGCCCCACCTCCAACCTGCAGACCGGTGCCGCCGACTCCTACGCCGAGCACCCGATCGGCCTGCTCAGCCGGCTGAAGTTCCGCGTCACCGTCAACACCGACAACCGGCTGATGAGCGGCACCAGCATGAGCCGCGAGTTCGAGCACCTCGTCGACGCCTTCGGCTACACCCTGGGCGACATGGAGTGGTTCACCGTCAACGCCATGAAGTCGGCCTTCCTGCCCTTCGACGAGCGCCTCGCCATGATCAACGACGTGATCAAGCCGGGCTACGCCGAGCTCAAGGCGGAGTGGCTGTTCGCCGGCGCCTGAGCCGGAAGGCCGGACGCGTCCGGATCTCCGGTCGGGGCGGGGCCGTCGCCGGGGCCCCGCCCCGACCGGTTGTCTGACTAATCAGTCCTATGGGTGACGCTCCGTTGATCCGCATTCGATGTTCTCACTACGGTGTGCCAGTCACTGTTGACCCGGTGTGACGACGGGCGCTCCCCGGAACGGCCGTACCACGGGCACCGACGAGAACCGAGGACCAACGCATGAAGCAGGCAACTCTGAAGGCCGCAGGCACCGCCGCTCTGGGCGTCGCGATCGCCGCCGTGGCCGCAGGCACCGCCTCCGCGGCCGCCCCCGGTGGGCTCGGACTCCCGACCAGCGCGCTGACCAACCCCGGTCTGACCGGCGCGGTGCCCGGTGCCGTTCAGAAGGTGCCCGGCGGCAGCGAGGTCACCCAGGCCGTCGGCACCCTCAACCCCGAGGTCGGCGGCAAGCTGACCCCCGCCGCGGAGGCGCCGGCCGCCGACGCCGCCCCGGCCGCGCCCGAGGCCGCCGCGGACCGCGCGCTGCCGCCCGTCCCGGGCGCCCAGGGCCTGGAGAAGACCCCGGTCGGCGGCGTGCTCGGCACGGTCAGCGGCCTCGGGGCGGGCCCCGGCGGTGCCCTGCCCGGCATCGGCGGCTGACACCGGCCGCAGTCGGCCGGCACGGCACGGAAACGGCGAAGGGCCGCCCCCGCGGTGCGGGGGCGGCCCTTCGCCGTGCCTCACGGCTCCTGCGGGAGCAGCAGCCAGAGCGCCAGGTAGATCAGGAACTGCGGGCCGGGCAGCAGGCAGGACAGCAGGAAGATGATCCGCACGGTCCACGGGGCGAGGCCGAAGCGCTTGGCCAGCCCGGCGCAGACGCCGGCGATGACGCGGTTGTGGCGGGGGCGGGCGAGCGTGCTCATGGGGTGACTCCCGGGTCGCGGGCCCGGTCCGGTCCGTCCGGCGGGCATGTGTCCATCGTGCTCGGCCGGGCCGTTGGAAACGTCAGCCCCGATAGTGATCCACGCCCCTGACCTCTCACCGGGGCGGCGGACGCCGCTCTCAGGGTCGCCCTCAGGGCCGCCCCCGAGACACACAGCCGGCCGGGGTGCCGACGGGCCCGTGGGGGAGGCTCGTCCGGGCCCGGTCGCGGGCGGCCGCGTGGGCGCCGCCGGTGGCAGGTCCGCGGTGGGGAAGCGGTGTTGCCGGGCCGCGGCGGGAGCCGAGTCCGCTCGCACGGGCCCGCGGGGGCGGCTCGTGCGGGTTCGGGAACCAAGGCGTGGCGCGGGGTCGCGGGCGGCCGCGTGGGCGCCGCCGGCGGCAGGTCCACGGTGCGGGAACGGTGTCACCGGGCCGGGGCAGGAGCCGGGTCCGTCCGGACATGCCGTGCGCCGCCGCCGGGACGCGCCCGCCGGCCGTGCCGCGCTGGTGTCACCGGACGGTGGGGCTGCCCGGGGCGGTGAGGCGGCCCAGCGGGGCGGCCGGGGAGGCGAGTTCGTAGGTGCGGTGGTGCGGTTGCGCGGCCGGGAGGGCGGCGCGGCGCCGGCGGCGGGCCCGCAGCCGGAGCAGGGCGCGGGCGGCCGGCACCAGCAGCAGGTGGCAGGCGGCCGCACCGGCCGTGCCGAGGATGATGTCGTCGACGTTCAGCACGTGGCCCGGGGTCCAGCTCTTCAGGATCTCCAGCCCGGTCGCCAGCAGGGCGGCCCCGCCGACGGTGCGCAGGAAGGACGGCAGCACGGGCGTGCGCAGCCGGCCGACCGCGATCGGCAGCAGCACCCCGAACGGGGCGAGCGGCAGGATGCCGGCCGCGAGCTGCCGGGCCCCGGCGTAGCCGCCGAGCGCGAGCGCCCGGTCGACGGAGGCCAGCGGGGTCAGGTTGGCCGGGTAGGTCCAGTTCACCGCGTTGGGCGTCAGCACCAGCCAGGCGAGCAGCACCGCGTAGCCGGCCAGCAGGAGCCGTGCGGTCGTCCGCAGCGTGCGGCAGGCCTCCGGCGGCTGGGTCCGACCGGTCGGCCCGGTGTCCTCGATCGGGTCGTCCCCGGCCGCTGCGCCGGTGCGGGTGGTGGTGCCATGTCGGTGCACAACCGGGTGGACGCGGTCTCGGCCGCGGACGGTTCCACCGTCCCGGCCCGGGCGGCTCAGGGGCAGTGCGAGGCCGAAGCGCTCGGCGTCGGCGTGACGCTGAACAGCGGCGCCGGGCTCTTCGCCGCGACGGACGGCGCGCCGGTCGGGGCCGGCGAGGCCGCCGTCGGCGTGGCCGCCCGCGGCACCTGCACGGGGCTCGGGCAGGCCGTGCGGCTGGCGGGCGCCCCGGCGTCCACCGGGACCGCCGTCGGCCGGATGCCGCAGCCGGCCGCGGCTCCGGCCAGCAGGACCAGTGCCGCCGCCCTCCGTACCGCGCTCACTGTGCGTCCTCCTGGCTGGGTGGGGTGTGCGGCAGGGTCAGGGTGAAGACCGCGCCGCTCTCCCCGTTGGCGGCCGTGATGGTGCCGCCGTGGATCTGTGCATTGGCCATCGCGATGGACAGCCCGAGGCCGCTGCCCTCGGAGCGGGCCCGCCCCTTGTCGGCCTTGTAGAAGCGGTCGAAGACGTGCGGCAGCACCTCCTCGGGGATGCCCGGCCCGCTGTCGCGGACCTCGACGACCACCCGGTCGCCCTCCTGCCGGACGACGACCCGGACGGGAGAGCCGCCGTGCTTGAGGGCGTTGCCGATCAGGTTCGCGAAGACGACGTCCAGCCGGCGCGGGTCCGCCATCAGCCGGATGCCGCGCGGCGCGTCCACCTCGACGGCGTCGTACCAGGCCCGGCCGTCGATGCAGGACATGATCAGGTCGGCTATGTCCACCTCGTCGGCGACCAGCTTGGCGGTGCCGGCGTCGAAGCGGGTCACCTCCATGAGGTTCTCCACCAGGTCGGACAGCCGCCGGGTCTCGCTGACCACCAGGCGCACCGCGGGCTCGATCATCGGGTCCAGCGAGTCCGCCTCGTCCTCCAGGATGTCGGTGACGGCGGTCATCGCGGTGAGCGGGGTGCGCAGTTCGTGCGACATGTCGGCCACGAAGCGGCGGCTCTGCGCCTCGCGGGCGCTCAACTCCTCGACCTGGTGCGACAGCGACTCCGCGGTGCGGTTGAACGTCCGGGCGAGGTCCGCGAGTTCGTCGCCGCCCTCGACCTCCAGCCGGGTGTCCAGCTTGCCCTCGCCGAGCCGCCGGGCGGCCTCGCCGAGCCGGCGCACCGGCCGCAGCACGGTCGAGGAGGCGGCCTGCGCCAGCAGCGCCGAGCCGATCAGCGCCAGCAGCGTGGCGATCGCCAGCGACCAGCCCAGCGTGTTGAGATCGGCCCGCTCGTCCTCCAGCGACTTGAACATGTACGCCGTCGGGCCGGAGGGCACCACCTTCGTCCCGCCGACCAGGAACGGCCGGTTGCCCAGGTTCACCCGCTGCCAGTACAGGTGGTACGGGTACTGGTTGCCCGCGCCGACCTCCCGCTGGGCGGCCACCGCCCGCTGCAGCGCCTGCGGCACGTCCTGCAGGGCGAACCGTGACGGGTCGGTGGAGACCGCGCACCCCGGCTGCGCCGGATCGGTCACCACCACGTCGTAGTTGAGCCCGGACGAGGCCACCTGCTGCGCCAGGTAGGCGAGTTCCGGGCAGGTGGACTCCAGCGGCAGGTCGGAGACGTTCCGGGTCAGCGACACCCGGAAGTCGTTCAGCGCGGTGTCCTGGGCGCGCTTGAGGACGGCGTCGCGGTTCAGCCAGTACGCGATGCCGGACGCCGACACCGCGGTGATCAGCGCGACCGCGGCGAACACGGCGATCAGGCGGACCCGGAGCGAGCGCAGCCGCCGCCAGGGACGGCGGCGGCGCGGCGGGGTCTGGGGGTCAGTCAACAGGTCTCACAGACGGGAACGGGAACAGGCGGTCGGCCGGGCGGCGGACGGGAGTCACTGCAGCGGCGGGTCGAGCCGGTAGCCGACCCCGCGCACGGTGCGGATCAGCGTCGGCGCGGACGGCACGTCCTCGACCTTGGCCCGCAGCCGCTGCACGCAGGCGTCCACCAGCCGGGAGTCGCCCAGGTAGTCGTGCTCCCACACCAGCCGCAGCAGCTGCTGCCGGGACAGCGCCTGGCCGGGCCGGCGGCTCAGCTCCAGCAGCAGCCGCAGCTCGGTCGGGGTGAGCTGCAGGTCCTGGCCGTCCTTGGTGACGGTCATCGCCGAGCGGTCGATGACCAGGCTGCCGTAGGTGGAGGAGTCCGAGGACTCGCGTTCGCCCCGGCGCAGCACGGCCCGGATCCGGGCGTCCAGGACGCGCGGCTGGACCGGCTTGACGACGTAGTCGTCGGCGCCGGACTCCAGGCCCACCACCACGTCGATGTCGTCGGAGCGCGCGGTGAGCAGGATGATCGGCAGCTGGTCGGTCCGGCGGATGCGACGGCACACCTCGAAGCCGTCGATGCCGGGCAGCATGACGTCCAGGACGATGAGGTCCGGACGCTGCTCCTTGAACAGCTTCAGGCCGTCCTCGCCCGAGGCGGCGGTGGCCACGCGGTGGCCCTGGCGGGTGAGGGCGAGTTCGAGCCCGGTCCGGATGGCGTCGTCGTCCTCGATCAGAAGCAGGAAAGGCACGGGCTCATTCTGGCCCACCCGCGGCCACAGATCACCCACCCGGGTGGTTGCTGAACGGTCGCGGGAACCGGAGGCGCCGGTTCGGGCGTCCGGGCGGGTGTGACAGCAGTGTGCCCGGACGCCCCGGGCGCTGTGACAGCCCTGTGACAGTCGGCGGACACCGCCATGACGACGGGCGGGCAGGATTTTCCTTGTCGCCGGGAACGACCGGGTGAGAACCGGGAGGAACGGCGACGGGAACCGCACGTACCGACCATGGGGGCGCACGATGAACGCAACGCTTCTGACCCGCAACGCGGCCGTCCGCGCAGCGCGTTCGACCGCGAACCCGCGGACCAGGTACGAGGTGCGGACCGACGAGACTTCCGGTGCCGTGATCGTACGGGGGTGCGCACACCGCACCGGAGCCCACCGCCCCAACGGCGGCGGGCACGGGGGGGAGCTGTACGGGATCGGCCACCGGGGGAACGCGGCCGACAGCAGCTCGACCATGACGCTCCGGGGGATCCTCCCGGTGGGTCAGGGTCGGGCCATCCCGACGGGGGAAGGCCTGCGCGGCGCCGGCTCGGGGGAGCCGGACGCCCGCCAGGCCGCAGGCACCACGCTGCTGCGGCTCACCCCCGCGGCAGCCGGTGCCGAGGACGGTCGACAGGGAGGCGCGCAGGGGGAGTGCTCGCCCGAGGCGGCGGACCGCATCGCGGAGTTCACCGCATACGTGCGCGAGCGCCGCGCCTCCCTGTACGCCACCGCGTACCACCTCACCGGTGACCGCTACGAGGCCGAGGACCTGCTGCAGAGCGCGCTCTTCAGCACCTACCGCGCCTGGGACCGGATCACCGACAAGGCCGCGGTCGGGGGCTACCTCCGCCGCACCATGACCAACCTGCACATCTCCGCCTGGCGGCGCCGCAAGGTCAACGAGTACCCGACCGAGGAGCTGCCGGAGACGGCCGGCGACACCGACGCGATGGGCGGCACCGAGCTGCGCACCGTGCTCTGGCAGGCGCTGGCCAAGCTGCCGGAGAACCAGCGGACCATGCTGGTGCTCCGCTACTACGAGGGCCGCACGGACCCGGAGATCGCCGACATCCTCGGCATCAGCGTCGGCACCGTCAAGAGCAGCATCTGGCGCGCGCTGCGCCGGCTGCGCGACGACGAGCAGCTCAACCGGACGGGCGACACCGTGCACGCCTTCGGCGAGCTGGTCGCCTGACCGCACACCACAGGACTCCCGTCGGGGGACGGGTGAAGGGGTCGCGGAAGCGCGGACGGCCTACTCGGGGGAGTGGCCGCCGACGGGGGAAGCCCGCAGCCCCGCAACAGCAGGAGCCCGGTGCCGGGGAGAGGCACCGGGCTCCTGTGCGTCCGCCCCGGCCCCCTCAGAGCGCCAGCCGCAGCTGGAGCCAGGCCGACAGCCGGTCGTCCGGGTGATCCAGGTCCAGGCCGAACAACTGCCCGGCCCGCCGCAGTCGGTACTTCAGCGTGTTCGGATGCACGCCGACCCGCTCCGCCGCGGCCGCCACCGAGCCCACGGCGTCCAGCCACGCCGCCACCGACCGGGCGTACTCCGTGCGGTGCTCCCGGTCGTGCGCCAGCATGGCGTCCACTGCGGGGTGCCGCAGCTCCGGGCGCCGGGCCAGCTCGTCGGCGACCCGGGCCAGCAGTACCCGGGCGTGGACGTCGGCCAGGCCGGCGACCGCGGCGCACCCGGGATCCGCCGAGATCACCCGCAGCACGTCGTCCACCTCGGCCCGGAGCGCCGGCACCGCCTCCAGGTCCTCCGCCGGCCGGCTGACGGCGGCCCGCACCGTCCCGCCGCCGCTCGGTCCGAGCGCCGCCACCGCCTGTTCCGCCAGCCGGCGCGCGGCCGTCGGCCCGACCTCGGCGAGCAGGACGTAGACCGTCCGGCCGACGGCAGCCACCGCCGCCTCCCCGTGCACGGCCGACCAGTGCCGTGCCGCCGCTGCGGCGAGCCGCACCACCGAGGGCGGCTCCTCGCCCGGCCGCCGCAGCGTGGTCAGCCCGACCAGTACCAGCCGCGGCCGTTCCGGCAGCCCCAGCGCGTACCGCAGGTCCGCGGTACGCCCGCCGCCGTGCAGGGCGTCGCGCAGCCCGTCCTCCCGCGCCCGCAGTTCCAGTTCCTGTGCGCTGCGGCGGCGCAGGATGTGCAGCGCGGCCAGCCGGGCGCCGTCGAGCAGCGCCCGCTCGCCGGCCGGGTCCAGGCCGTCCGGGCCCTCGATCGCCCAGAGGGTGCCCAACGGCAGGTCGCCCGCCCGGATCGCCACCGCCGCCCGGGGCAGCTCGTCCTCGGCGAGTGTCGGCAGCCGCGTCACGCCGGGCGCGGCCAGCACCTCCCGGTACTGGGCCTGCTGTTCGGCCTGGTCCGGCACCCGCCGCTCCAGGATGCCGCGCCGCCGCAGCTCGTCGATCCGCTGGTCGGGCAGCGCGGAGTAGGCGAGCACCCGCCGGTCCAGGTCCTCGACCGCCACCGATCCGCCGGTCACCGCAGCGATGGCGTTGGCCAGCGCGAACAGCTCCTCGCTGGTGCCCTCCATTGGCGATTCCGCATGTTGCATGCCCTGACCCTAGGCGATTTCGCCAACGACGTCCGGCCGGACCGCCGCCACGATGGCTGTGCACCGCAGCCCACCCCCGGAAGGGGCACCATGCAGGACCAGCTGATCGGCCTTTTCCCGCCCGGCACCGAACTCGACGACCACGGCGCCCTGGTGATCGCCGGCTGTCCGGTGGCCGAACTCGCGGAGACGTACGGCACCCCGGCGCTGATCGTGGACGAGGGCGCCCTGCGCGCCCGGGCCCGCGCGTACGCCGACGGCCTCGCCGCCCGCTGGCCGAACTCCCGGGTCACCTTCGCCTCCAAGGCCTTCCCGTGCACCGCCGTCTACCGGGCCCTCACCGAGGAGGGACTCGGCATCGACGTGGCGAGCGGCGGCGAACTGGCCCTCGCCGTGGCCGGCGGCGCCGACCCGGCCGGTCTGGTCGTGCACGGCAACGCCAAGACCTCGGAGGAACTGAGGATGGCCGTCGACGCCGGCGCCGGGCTGATCGTGGTCGACAACTTCGACGACATCGACCGCCTGGAGCTGATCCTCGCCGGACGGCCCGGCCGCGAGCAGGGCGTCCTCGTCCGGGTCACCCCCGACATCCGCCCGGACACCCACGAGGCCGTCTCCACCGGCCAAGCCGGCTCCAAGTTCGGACTGCTGCTGCCCGAGGCCCGCCAGGCCATCGCCCGGCTGCGCGGCAGCGACCGCCTGCGCCTGGACGGCGTCCACGTGCACATCGGCTCACAGATCATGGACACCAAGCCGTTCGAGCAGGCCGTCGAGGCGGTCGCCGGGCTCGGCACGTTCGACGTCTACGACCTCGGCGGCGGCCTCGGCGCCCGCTACACCTACGAGGACGGCCCGCCGAGCGTGGACGAGTACCTGGACGCCCTCGTCGACAGCGCCCGCGGCACCCTGCCCGGTGCCGCCCGCATCCTGATCGAGCCCGGCCGCTCGATGACCGCCGAGGCCGGCGTCTCGCTCTACCGGGCGGTCACCGTCAAGCACGGCCGTCCGACCTTCGTCGCGGTCGACGGCGGCATGGGCGACAACCTCGAGGTCTCGCTCTACCAGCAGCGCTTCGAGGCCACCGTGGCGACCCGGGTGGGCGGCGGCCGGCCCGTCCGGCTGGTCGGCCGGCACTGCGAGTCCGGCGACGTGCTCAGCGAGGGCGTCCCGCTGCGCGACCCCCGCCCCGGCGACCTGATCGCCGTCCCCGTCACCGGCGCGTACACCTACGCCCTCGGCAACAACTACAACGGCGCCCGCCGGCCCCCGGTCGTCTTCTGCCGCGACGGCCGCCACCGCGCCGTGGTGCGCCGGGAGACGTACGGCGACCTGCTCCGCCGCGACCTGGACTGACCCGAAACCCCACCCCCGCACGAGAGGTCCACCATGACATCGGACGTGACGCTCCGCCGGCAACTCCTCAGACGCAAGCCGGTCGGTGCCCTCCAGGGCGGCGGCGAACTGCGCCGCACCGTCGGCCTGTTCCAGCTCACCATGATCGGCATCGGGGCCACCATCGGCACCGGGATCTTCTTCACCCTGGACTCGGCGGTGCCGGAGGCCGGCCCGGCCGTCGTGCTCTCCTTCGTGATCGGCGCCGTCACCGCCGCCCTCACCGCCCTGTGCTACGCCGAACTCGCCTCCGCCGTACCGGTCTCCGGCTCCTCGTACTCCTACGCCTACGCCACCCTGGGCGAGTTCGCCGCCTACGCGGTCGGCTGGTGCCTGCTGCTGGAGTACGCCGTCTCCGGCGCGGCGATCGCGGTGAGCTGGGGCCAGTACCTCAACGACCTCACCGAGCGGCTGTTCGGCTTCCAGCTGCCGCAGGCGGTCGCGGCCCCACCCGGCGCCGGCGGCTGGGTCAACCTGCCCGGCGCCGTCCTGGTGCTGCTCTGCTGCCTGCTGCTGGTCCGCGGGGCGAAGCAGTCCGCGCTGGTCAACACCGTGATGGTGCTGGTCAAGCTGGCCGTGCTGGCGCTCTTCGTGGTGGTCGGCGCGACCGGATTCCACGCCGCCAACCTGCACCCGTTCGCGCCGATGGGCGCGGCCGGCATCGGCGCCGCCGCCTCCACGGTGTTCTTCTCCTTCATCGGCCTGGACGCCGTCTCCACCGCCGGCGAAGAGGTGAAGAACCCCCGCCGCACGCTGCCCCTGGCGATCATCGGTGCGCTGCTGGTCGTCACCGCCGTCTACGTGCTGGTCGCCCTGGTCGGTGTCGGCGCCCAGCCCTGGACGGCCTTCGGCGGGCAGGAGGCCGGCCTGTCGGCGATCCTCACCCGCGTGACCGGAGCGGGCTGGCCCGGCCTGCTGCTCTCGGCGGGCGCCGTGCTCTCCATCGTCAGCGTCGTCCTCGTGGTCCTCTACGGGCAGACCCGGATCCTGTACACGATGAGCCGGGACGGCATGCTCCCGGAGCTGTTCCGGCGGGTCGGCCCGCGCAGCGGCACCCCGGTCGCCGGCACCGCCGTCGTCGGCGCACTGGTCGCGGTGCTCGCCGCCGTCGTCCCGCTGGACGTCCTCGCCGACCTGACGAGTCTGGGCACCCTGGTGGCCTTCGCCGTGGTCTCCCTGGGCGTGCTGATCCTCCGGCGCACCGCCCCCGACCTGGAGCGCGGCTTCCGGGTGCCCGGCCACCCGGTGGTGCCCCTGCTGTCCGTCGCCTTCTGCGGCTACCTGCTGTACGGGCTGCCGGTGGACACCTGGCTGATGTTCGCGGTGTGGCTGGCCCTGGCCGTGGCCGTCTACCTCGGCTACAGCCGGCACCACTCCGTGCTGCAGCGGACCGGCCGGGCCGAGGCCGGGCCGGTGCTCACCGGTACGGCGCCCTGACCGGCGCGGCGCCCCGGGGCCGTGCAGCGCCGTCCGGGCCGTGCTCAGGCCGCGACGCGGACCGGCCGGACGTCCGCCACCGCGCGGACCCGCCGCTCGGCCTCCGGGCCGGCGCAGGCGTGCGCGCCGAGGGCGGTCTGGCGGGACACGATGCTGCGCTCGGCACGCATCAGCCGCCAGCCGCGCCGCAGCAGGTAGGGCACCGACTTGCGGCCCTCGCGGACGTCCCGGCGGAAGCGCCGCCAGGCCGTGGTGGACGGGCGGTTGCGCAGGCACAGCGCGTCGCCGAGCAGCCCCTCGGCCTCGCAGCGGCCGACCAGCTCGGCGGCGAAGATGCCCTCCGCGACGAACGCGGCCGCGCCGCCGAGGTCGAACGGGCGGACCCCCACCCGGCCGTTGTCCGGGATCGAGTACACCGGGACGTCCGCACGCCCGCCCTCGACCAGCGCCCGGATCACCGCCATCGCCTGCTCGGCGTGCCAGGAGGCGGGCGAGTCCCAGTCCGTGCCGCCGTCGTCCGGCAGCTGCGGCAGCGTCGGGTCGTCGCCGTCCTTGTAGAAGTCGTCGAGCTGGAGCACGGGCAGGCCGGTGCGCTCGGCGAGGGAGGACTTCCCCGATCCGGAGGGTCCCGACAGCAGGATGACGCGGGCGCGCTGGATCGGCGCCGGGTTCAGCGGGGTGTCACTCACGGGACACCAGTCTGACGCATCACCGGCGTCCACCGGTACCGCCGGGACGCCCCCGGGCCAATCTCACACGGATCCCTGGGGGCGCGCCGTCAGACCGACCCGTCCACCGGGCCGCCGAGGGCGAGCCGGGTGGTCACCAGGTAGCGGCTGTGCACCTGGACGAACACCGCCGCGCCGCCGTCCGGCGGCAGGTAGCCGGTGGCCGCCCAGTCCTGGTCGAACCAGTCCTCCGGCTCCGGGTCGCGGTGCTCACCGCCGAGCCCGAACTCCAGCCGCGGGTGCCGGCGGGAGCCGAAGGCGGCGGTGGGCCGGCCCGGGGTGAACAGCAGGCTCCCGTTCTCGAACGCGGCCGGCCAGCCCGGGCGCTCCGAGCGGACCGAGCACGGTATGCGGGTCGGCAGGCCGGCCGTCAGCCGCCGGCGCGCCCGCCGTGCGCGCAGCGCCCGCAGCGGCCCGTCCCCGAACAGAACCGCCAGGTCGGCGGCCAACTCCCACATCGTTTCGTCCTTCCGGTCGTTCCTGCCCCGTTGGACTCGCGGAGGGGCCCGGCCAGTTGCCCGCCGACCGGCCGGAACCGCAACGACGAAAGTGGGACCCGCACCCCCGGTCGGGAGGGTGCGGATCCCACTTTCGTCGCGGCCCGGTGGTCAGATGCCCATCGGGTGCCAGACCGTCTTGGTCTCCAGGAAGGAGGTCAGCCGCTTGGTGCCCGGCGCCTCCGTCCAGTCCGCGGCGGCCGGGTCGGCGGCCGGCCGCAGGACGCGCTTGAGGGTCTCGGCGGCAGCGGCCTCCAGGGCGGCGGGCGAGCCCGGACCGTCCTGGTGCACCGCGCCGGTCAGGTCGAGACCGTTGACGTCCTGGTGGGACGCCAGCGTGGGCGCGATGTCGGCCGTGCGGCCGGACAGCACGTTGACCACACCGCCGGGCAGGTCGGAGGTGGCGAGCACCTCGCCCAGCGACAGCGCCGGCAGCGGCGCCTCGGCGGCGGCGGCGACCACGGCGGTGTTGCCGGTGGCGATCACCGGGGCGATCACCGACACCAGGCCGAGGAAGGAGAAGCCGTGGCCGGCCTGCGGCGCCAGCACGCCGACCACACCGGTCGGTTCGGGCGTCGACAGGTTGAAGTACGGGCCGGCGACCGGGTTGGCGTTGCCGGCGACCTGGGCGACCTTGTCCGTCCAGCCCGCGTACCAGACCCAGCGGTCGATCGCGGCGTCCACCAGCGCGGCGGCCTTCTTGACGCCCAGGCCCTCGGCGGCGGCGACCTCGGCGGCGAACTGCTCGCGGCGGCCCTGCAGCATCTCGGCGACCCGGTACAGCACCTGGCCGCGGTTGTACGCGGTGGTGCCGGACCAGCCCTTGACCGCGGCGCGCGCGGCCACGACGGCGTCCCGGGTGTCCTTGCGGGTGCCGAGCGGGGCGTTGCCGAGCCACTGGCCCTTGGAGTCGGTCACCTCGTACACCCGCCCGCTCTCGGACCGCGGGAACTTCCCGCCGACGTACAGCTTGTAGGTCTTGAGGACGTCAAGACGCAGGGTCGTGTCAGACATCGAGGTAGGCCTCCAGACCGTGCCGGCCACCCTCGCGGCCGTAACCCGACTCCTTGTAGCCGCCGAACGGCGAGGCCGGGTCGAACTTGTTGAAGGTGTTGGCCCAGACCACACCGGCCTTGAGCCGGCTCGCCGTCCACAGGATGCGCGAGCCCTTCTCCGTCCAGATGCCGGCGGAGAGGCCGTACGGGGTGTTGTTGGCCTTCTCGACCGCCTCGGCGGGGGTGCGGAAGGTCAGCACCGACAGCACCGGGCCGAAGATCTCCTCGCGGGCGATCCGGTGGGCCTGCGAGACGCCGGTGAACAGGGTCGGGCGGAACCAGTACCCGGTGCCCGGCAGGTCGCAGGAGGGCGACCAGCGCTCGGCGCCCTCGGCCTCGCCGGCGTCGGTCAGCTCGGTGATCCGGGACAGCTGCGCCGAGGAGTTGATGGCGCCGATGTCGGTGTTCTTGTCCAGCGGGTCGCCGACCCGCAGGGTCGACATCCGGCGCTTGAGCGCCTCCAGGAACTCGTCCTGGACCGACTCCTGGACGAGCAGCCGGGAGCCCGCGCAGCAGACGTGGCCCTGGTTGAAGAAGATGCCGTTGACGATGCCCTCGACGGCCTGGTCGATCGGCGCGTCGTCGAAGACGATGTTCGCGGCCTTGCCGCCGAGCTCCAGCGAGAGCTTGGTGCGGGTGCCGGCCAGCTGCCGGGCGATCGAGCGGCCGACCGGGGTGGAGCCGGTGAAGGCGACCTTGTCCACGTCCGGGTGGGCGGTCAGCGCCGCGCCGGTGCGGCCGTCGCCGGTGACGATGTTGACGACGCCCTTCGGCAGGCCCGCCTGGCGGCAGATCTCGGCGAAGCGCAGCGCGGTCAGCGGGGTGGTCTCGGCCGGCTTGAGGACGACCGTGTTGCCGGTGGCCAGCGCCGGGGCGATCTTCCACGCCAGCATCATCAGCGGGAAGTTCCACGGGATGACCTGCGCGGCGACGCCCACCGGCCGCGGGTCGGGGCCGTAGCCCGCGTAGTCCAGCTTGTCCGCCCAGCCCGCGTAGTAGAAGAACCACGCGGCGACCATCGGCACGTCGAAGTCGCGGGTCTCGCGGATCGGCTTGCCGTTGTCGATCGACTCCAGCACGGCCAGCTCGCGGGAGCGCTCCTGGACGATCCGGGCGATCCGGAACAGGTACTTGGCGCGCTCGCTGCCCGGCAGCGCCGACCAGTCGGCGAAGGCCTTGCGGGCGGCGGCGACCGCGCGGTCGACGTCCTCCCCGGTGCCCTGCGCGAACTCCGCCAGCACCTGCTCGGTGGCCGGGTTGACGGTCTTCAGCGCCTCGCTGCCGGAGGAGTCGACGAACTCGCCGCCGATGAAGTGGCCGTAGGAGGTCGCGATGTCCCCGGCCGCGGCCGGGGACTCCGGGGCGGGGGCGTAGGTGAAGAGGCCGCCGCGGGGGGCCTGCGCCACGGGCGCGTCGGTCTTCTTGGTGTTCTTGGCCATCTGTCTCAGTCCACCGTCACGTAGTCAGGGCCGGAGTACCGTCCGGTGGTCAGCTTCTGGCGCTGCATCAGCAGGTCGTTGAGCAGGCTGGAGGCGCCGAAGCGGAACCAGTGCGGGCTCAGCCAGTCGTCGCCCAGCGTCTCGTTGACCATCACCAGGTACTTCATGGCGTCCTTGGTGGTCTTGATGCCGCCGGCCGGCTTCACGCCGATCTGCACGCCGGTCGCGGCGCGGAAGTCGCGGACCGCCTCCAGCATCAGCAGGGTCACCGGGGGAGTGGCGTTCACCGCGACCTTGCCGGTGGACGTCTTGATGAAGTCCGCGCCGGCCAGCATCGCCAGCCAGGAGGCGCGGCGGACGTTGTCGTACGTCTGCAGCTCGCCGGTCTCGAAGATCACCTTGAGGTGGGCGGAGGTGCCGTCGGGACGCCGGCAGGCCTCCTTGACCGCGGTGATCTCGTTGAAGACGTCCAGGTAGCGCCCGGACAGGAAGGCGCCGCGGTCGATCACCATGTCGATCTCGTCGGCGCCGGCGGCGACCGCGTCCACCGTGTCGGCGAGCTTCACCGGCAGGGCCGCGCGGCCGGCCGGGAAGGCGGTGGCGACCGAGGCGACCTGGATGTCGGTGCCGCGCAGCGCCTCCTTGGCGGTGGCGACCATGTCCGGGTAGACGCAGATCGCCGCGACCCGCGGAGCCGTCGGGTCGGACGGGTCGGGGTTCCGGCCCTTGGTGCACAGCGAGCGCACCTTGCCGACCGTGTCCGCGCCTTCCAGCGTGGTCAGGTCGATCATCGAGATCGCCAGGTCGATGGCGTACGCCTTCGCCGTGGTCTTGATCGAACGGGTGCCGAGGGTGGCGGCGCGAGCCTCCAGGCCGACCTGGTCGACGCCGGGCAGGCCGTGCAGGAAGCGGCGGAGCGAGGCCTCGGACGCCGCGACGTCCGCGAGGCCGCTGCCCGCAGCGCCGGGGGCGTGGGCTGCAAGAGTGGACATAGTCACCAGACCAGCATATCTACGCGCGTAGCGATCCGCTAGGGAGGGGCTGTTTTCGATGCCGGACCGAGATGTGGCGCCCCACCGCCCCCGGACGCCCCCGACGGCCGGGAAGAATGCCCTGGTGACTTCCGCAGCCGAACAGCCCGCACCCCGCAAGAAGACCGGCCGGCGCCCCGGCGGCGCGGACACCCGGCGGACGGTGCTGGAGGCCGCCCGGGCCGAGTTCGCCGCCCTCGGCTACCAGAAGGCGAGCATGCGGGCGATCGCCCGGGCCGCCGGCGTCGACGCCGCCCTGCTGCACCACTACTTCGGCAGCAAGGACAGGCTCTTCCTGGCCGCCCTGGAATTCCCCGTCGACCCGCGGCTGATCGTCGACCAGGTGCTGGCCGGCGACCGCGCGCAGGTCGGCGAACGCGTCGCCCGGTTCGTCCTCGCCCTGTGGGAACAGCCGACCGTCCGCGACCGGCTGCTCGCCGTCCTGCGGACGGCCGCCGCCTCCGAGGAGGTCGCCGCTCTGATGCGCGGCTTCATGGTCACCGAGGTGGTCTCCCGGGTCGCCGCCGGCCTCGACGTGCCGCAGCCCGAACTCCGCGTCGAACTGGTGATGTCGCAGATCCTCGGCCTCGCCATGGCCCGCTACGTGATCGCCGTCGAACCGCTGGCCTCCGCCCCGGGCGAGGACCTGCTGCCGCTGCTGGCCCGCGCGGTCCAGGGGTACCTCGTCGAGGCCTGAGGCCTTCCCCTCCGAAAGGGGGGAACCACTCAGGGGCGCTGGGGGCACCTCCCGACCGAAGGCCGGGGGCGGACTGCGCAGTCCGGGAACGGGCGTCGTGGCGGCGCCGGGGTGCCCCTGATTCGCCGGTGAGCCGCCTCCGAATGGTGCAGTTCCCCGCGCCCCTGAGTGGTTCCCTTCTTCTGCGGCTCGGGGAGGCCGAGGTTGCCCCCGGCGCCCCTGGGGTGGTCGGTCTTCACGGCTCCAGGAGGCCGAGGGTGGTGGCGAAGGCGGTGAAGGTGGGGGCGGCGACCCGCCAGGTGTATTCGCGGGGGTCGGTCCAGATGTCGCTGCCCACCACCCGCGGGTCGGCCGGGTCGGTGCGGTAGTCGAGGGCGAGGGCGGTGTCGTCCCCGGCGGTGCGGGCGACCGCGATGAGCACGGCCCGTTCGGCGTCCAGCCACGGCAGTTCGACCGGGTCGTCGGCGGTGCTGCCGCGGGCCTGCCGGAAGAGCGGGCCGAGGTCCTCGCCCGAGAGGTCGTCGAGCGAGGCGGACTGGCGCCGCACCGCCGCCACGTCGGGCAGCAGCTCCACCGGGTCGGCGAACCAGGGCAGGGCGGCCGCGAGCGCTTCGTCGCCCGGGTGCCGCCAGCGGCCGTCGGCGATCAGGTCGAGCAGCAGTTGCGGCAGCGGCAGCCCCCGCACGGTGCCGGGGGCCTCCCGGTCGGTCCCGGTCGGCAGGGCGGCGTCGGTGGGGTCGGCGGCGGCGGCGGTGTTGTCGGAGGGCGGGGCGGGGGCGTCCGGTGCGGTCACGCGCCCACCCTGCTGGTCGGCGGGCCCGTTGTCCATGCCCGGGCCGCCCCGCTCCACCGCACGACACCCCGAGAAACACCGTGCGACACCCCGGCCGCCGTGCCGGGTCCCTTGACGGCCGGGGTGCGGAACGCAAAACTCATCGCATGATGAATTATGAGGCGGGGCCCGGCCCCGCGATCCGGACCGCCGGCCTCACCGTGGTCCGCGGCGGCCGCCCCGTCCTGCACGGCCTCGACCTGGAGATCCCGCGCGGATCGGTGACCGGCCTGCTCGGCCCCAGCGGGTGCGGCAAGACCACCCTGCTGCGGTCGGTCGTCGGCGTGCAGCGCACCGCTGGCGGCACCGTCGAGGTGCTCGGCCGCCCGGCCGGGGACGCCGCGCTGCGCCACCGCGTCGGCTACGTCACCCAGGCGCCCTCCGTCTACGCCGACCTCACCGTCACCGAGAACCTCGCCTACTTCGCCGCCGTCCTCGGCGCACCGAAGGGCGACCCGGACCGGGTGATCCGCCAGGTCGGCCTGACCGGCCACGAGAACGACCCCGCCGGGAGGCTCTCCGGCGGCCAGCGTGCCCGAGTCTCGCTCGCCGCGGCCCTGCTCGGCGCCCCGGAGCTCCTCGTCCTGGACGAGCCCACCGTCGGCCTCGACCCGGTGCTGCGCCAGGACCTCTGGCAGCTCTTCCGCGGCCTCGCCGAGGAGGGGGCCACCCTGCTGGTCTCCAGTCACGTCATGGACGAGGCCACCCGCTGCGACCGCCTGCTGCTGATGCGCGACGGCCGGCTGCTCGCCCACGACACCCCCGCCGCCCTGCTCGCCGCCACCGGGGCGGCCGACATCGACAGCGCCTTCCTCCGCCTGGTCGAGGACACCCCCCGCACCGCCGACACCGTGGAGACCGGCCGATGAACATTCGGCGCACCCTCGCCACCGCCCGCCGCGTCCTCGCCCAGCTGCGCCACGACCCGCGCACCCTCGCGATGCTGCTCGTCGTCCCCTGCGTCCTGCTGACCCTGCTGCGCTACATGTACGACGGGCAGCCGGACACCTTCGACCGGATCGGACCGGCCCTGCTCGGGGTCTTCCCGCTGCTGGTGATGTTCCTGGTCACCTCGGTGGCCATGCTGCGCGAGCGCACCTCCGGCACCCTGGAGCGGCTGCTCACCATGCCGCTCGGCAAGCTGGACCTGCTGCTCGGCTACGCCCTCGCCTTCGGCCTGGTCGCCCTCGTCCAGGCGGCGCTCGCCTCCGCGCTGACCATCGGCCTGCTCGGCCTCGACGTCGCCGGCCCGACCTGGCTGCTGTTCGCCGTCGCGGTCGGCGACGGCCTGCTCGGCATGGCGCTCGGCCTGCTGGTCTCCGCGTTCGCCGCCACCGAGTTCCAGGCCGTGCAGTTCCTGCCCGCCGTGCTGCTGCCGCAGTTCCTGCTCTGCGGCCTGTTCGTGCCCCGCGAGCAGATGGCGGACGTGCTGCGCTGGGCCTCCGACGTGATGCCGCTCTCGTACGCGGTCGACGCGATGGGCCGGCTCACCGTGCACAGCGGTGTCGGCAGCGAGGTGGTCACGGACCTCGCGGTCATCGCCGGCTGCGCGCTGCTGGCCCTCGGGCTCGGCGCGGCCACCCTCCGCCGCCGCACCCCCTGACCCCGCGCGGCGGACGCACGCCGTGCCGCGCCGCCGGACCGGCCCCGGTCCGGCGGCGCCCGCCGTGACCCGCGGGAATCCGGCGGCCGGGGTCCCTGGGGCGGACGGGTCCCATGCGGCAGAATCGTCCCCATGACCGAATCCGACGGCACGCCCCACCCGGGTCCCGCCGCCCCCGAGGAGCCGCAGTACGCCGACCGCGTCTACCGCTCCGGCCCGGGCATCATCTCCGGTGTCCTGCTGCTCGCCGTGGCCGCCTGGCTGATCGGCGACGCCGTGATCTCCGGCACCGGCCGCACGCCCTGGGTGGCGCTCGCCGCCGCGCCGGTCTTCGTCTTCCCGGTGATCGCCTACACACTGCGCCCCGCGGTGTACGCCAACGAGCGCCGGCTGCTCGTCCGCAACCCGCTGCGCAGCGTCCACGCGCCGTGGTCGCAGGTGGAGGGGCTGCGGTCGGGGTACTCGGTCGAGCTGTTCGCCGGCGGGCACAAGTACCAGGTCTGGGCGGTGCCGGTGTCGATCCGCCAGCGGAAGGCGGCGAGCCGCCGGGCGATGCGGGCGGCCAAGGACGGCACGCCGTCGGCGTCGCTGCGGCCGGGCGAGAACGATCCGACCCGGGCCTGGTCCGACCAGGTCGTCGGGAACCTGCAGGAGTTGGCCGAGCGGTGCGCCGGCCGGCCCGAGGCCAAGGGCGAGGTGACCGTCAGCTGGTGCTGGTGGGTGATCGTGCCGACCGTGGCCGGCCTGATCGCGCTGGTCACCCTGATCGTCACGGGCTGACGCCCGCGTCGTACGGACGCACGGGCCCCCGCCGACCCGAGAGGTCGGCGGGGGGCGGTTGCGGGTGGGGGGGGCCCCGGGGGGGGGGCGGGGGGGGGGCCGGGGGGGGCGGGGGGGGCGGGGCCGGAGGGCGGGGGC